>DASVAI010000080.1:0-20938 GCA_036376445.1 Acidobacteriaceae bacterium | reverse complement strand
GTGGAACTCGCCATTCTCCGCACAAGGATCGACACCTGCCGGCAAGTCTTCCATCAGCTCCGCATCCAGCTCGCGCCCCGCAAACGATGCCGGAACCTTCCGCGGATCGACGCAGGTGATTCGCGCCCGCAATCCGCCATCTAGCATTTCGCGCACCAGCGCCTGCGTATCACGCCCCCATAGCGGAAACACCGGCGCGATCCCGGTGCCCGCCAGCCGCTCTTCGCGATACCGCCGCACGTCTTCTAAATACAAATCGCCGAAAGCCATCGCCTCCACGCCCTCGCGCTTCGCCGCATCACACGCGCCGCGCATTGCTGCCTCATAGTGCTCGTTGGAGCAAGGCCACGGCAGCGGAATCTCGATGAGCGGCAGACCGGCGGCGCCCGCCTGCGCGCGCAGCACTGCGGCTCGAGTTCCATGCATCGCTACGCGATCGAATGCGCTGTTCACCGTGGTCAGCAGCCCGACGATCTCATACTCGCTCTGCCGCCGCAAAACACGCAGCGTCCATGCGCTATCCTTGCCACTGCTCCACGATAGCCAGGTGCGCATCGCCATTGGTCAGGCGATCGCCTGCTCCAGATCAGCCAGCAGATCTTCCAGATCCTCCAGCCCCACGGAAATGCGCACCAGCCCGTCGGTAATCCCGATGTTGCGCCGTCCCTCCTCGCCCAGAGCAGCATGCGTCATCGTCGCCGGGTGCGAGATCAGCGTCTCCACCCCGCCGAGGCTCTCGCCCAGCGTGCACACGCGCACGCGCTTCAGCACCTCGTTCGCCCGCTCCAGCGATCCTGTCTCAAACGTAATCAGCGCTCCAAACCCGGACATCTGACGCTTCGCCAGCTCATGCTGTGGATGCGTCGCCAGCCCCGGATAGAAGACCTTCTCGACACGTGGATGCTTCGCCAGCCACTCGGCAATTCGCCGCCCGCTCGCATCGTGCTGCCGCATGCGGACAGCCAGCGTCTTCACTCCGCGCAAAATCAGGTAGGACTCAAATGGCGACAGGATGCCGCCCGTGCACTTCTGCACGAACGCAAACCGCTCCGCATGCTCCGGCCGTGTGCCCACCAGCACGCCGCCCAGCCCGTCGGAATGCCCATTCAGAAACTTCGTTGTCGAGTGCATCACCAGGTCGGCGCCCAGTTCAATTGGCCGCTGGAAATATGGCGACATGAACGTGTTGTCCACGCACAGGTCCACCTGTTCCCCCATGCGCTTGCTCTGCTCCCGGCATACCGCGCTCACTGCGCGAATATCCGTCAACTGCATCAGCGGGTTCGTCGGCGTTTCGATGTGCACTAGCCGCGTTCGCGGCGTGAACGCGCGGCGCACACTCTCCGGATCGCTGGTATCGGCGTAGGTAAACGCAATCCCATAGTTGGCGATGACTTGGTCGAAAAGCCGCGGCGTGCCACCATAGACGTTCGAACCGCAGATCACGTGATCGCCCGTCTTCAGCATCGTCACCAGCGCGGTGATCGCCGCCATTCCGCTTGCGAAAACGTGTGCGGATGTCCCACCCTCGAGCGACACCAGGTTCTGCTCCAGCGCCGTGCGCGTCGGATTCGACACGCGCGAGTATTCGTAACCCTTATTCTTACCAATTTCCTGCTGTGCGTAGGTCGAGGTGAGATAGATCGGCACATTCACCGCGCCGGTAGCCGCATCCGGCTCCTGGCCGGTATGAATGGCGCGCGTGGCAAAGCCCTGCTGAGGATGGCTCATGAATTCTCCCATGTGGACGTGAACCCCCTAGTGTCCGCGAAGCGGCAGGCAGATTCAAGCCGCGCCAGTGTCAGGATTTCTTCTCGAGCAACTCGTCCAGCCGTACGACAGCGGCCAGGATGCTCTCCGCATCACTGCGGCCGCCCGCGCGCAACGCTATCAGCAGTGGCGACAGCGTCAGCTTTGGCATCTGCTTTTCCAGGAAAGCCCGTACGGCCGCCGACGCGGTAATGCGTGAAGCGCGCGCATCTTGAGGATCTTCGGTTCGAACGAGCATCCCGCTCTGCACCAGCCGCTCCACAATGCCGGAAACGGTGCTTTGCGCCAGCCCGACTGCGGCGGTGATCTCGCGCACCCGCATCGGCTCGCGCGCTGCGACCACCACCGACATCACACTCCGCTGTGGCCCGGTCAATTGCCCGCGCGCGAACTCTGCCTCCAGCGGTTTGCGCAACTGCTGGCGAATCGAGGTCAGCCGCTGTTCGATCTCCCGCGCCAGTTCCTCAAGATTCCCGTCACGCCGCTGCCGTACTTGTTTCCCTGTCCCACTGCGTTGCACGTAGGCCAGCCTACAGCAGCCCGGGAATCAGCGCGTATGTATGCTGCCGGTACTCGAGGTAGAGATCGCCCATTGCTCCGATCAGCACTTTCTCTTCCAGCCGTGACTTGTACCAGAACGCCGCAAACAACACTGCCACTCCCAGATACATCCGCAACTCACCGCCCGTCATCGCGGTGCCCAGCGCCGCCAGCAGAATGCCGGTGTAGATCGGATGCCGCACCAGCGCATACGGCCCGGCAACAATCAGTCGATGATCCGCCTTGAGCGTCACCTGCGAGCTCCACTCGCCGCCCAGCAGGATGCGCGCCCAGAACGCGATCGCAAACCCCACGCTGCCGACGCAAAGCCCCAGCCACTCCAGCACCGCGGACTGCGCTGTCACCCGCCAGGTCAGCATGCCCAGCGCCGCCCACCCGGAGAACATCAGCAGGAACGCAGCTACGGTCCCGCCACGGTAGATCATCGAGCGCCAGGTCGTCTCGCGGAACACAGCGCGCTTCTGGCCAAGCGCAGTCAGCAGCCAGGACACCCCCAACAGCAACCAGCCTTTTTCCAGCAGCTTGAACGCGGACCAGTGCATGTCCAATACATCGCATGCGATGCATCTTACACGATGGATCCTATGCGATGCAATAGGCCTCTACGCAGCGGAAGCAGCGGCCGTTCCGAAAACCTTTGTGAAATCGAAACCTTTTACGGGCCGCCGTCAAAGATATTCTTCGAGAGATATCGCTCCGCCGAGTCGGGAATCACCGTCACCACGCGCTTTCCCGGCCCCAGCCTTCGCGCGACTTGCAAGGCCGCATGCACATTCGCGCCCGAACTCGAGCCGCCCAACAGCCCTTCCTCCGCTGCTAGCCGCTTCACCATCGCAAATGCTTCCTCGTCCGTCACCATGATGACTTCATCCGCCAGTTCGGGATGGAATGTCCCCGGAATGAAGTGCACGCCGATGCCCTCAACTCGATGCGGCCCCGGGGGACCGCCCCGCAGGATCGAGCCCTCCGTCTCCACCGCGATCGCCGCCACCAGCGCATTCCGCTTCTTCAGGCCACGCGCCACGCCGGAGAATGTGCCTCCAGACCCCACGCCCGCCACGAATGCGTCCACGCGCCCGTCCATCTGCTCCCAGATCTCCACTCCGGTCGTAGTTTCGTGAAACTCCGGATTCGCCTGGTTCTCAAACTGAAACGCGCCCCACGATCCAGGCGTCTCTGCCAGTGCATCCTTGGCCGCCCGGATCGCCCCCTGCATGCCATCCTTCTCCGGCGTGCGGATCACCGTCGCGCCAAAGCCGCGCATCAGGATGCACTTCTCCTCCGCGAATCCTTCCGGCACAAACAGTGTCACGCGATATCCGCGGTTCACTCCGATCAGCGCCAGCCCCACCCCGGTATTCCCCGCCGTCGCCTCGAAAATCTGCGCTCCCGACGCAAGCCTGCCCTCCTGCTCCGCGCGCAGAATCATCCCCAGCGCGGCGCGGTCCTTCACGCTGCCGCCCGGATTCAGGAATTCCAGCTTCGCGTAAACTTCCGCCATTTCGCCGGTGCAAAGGCGCGTAAGCCTCAGCATCGGAGTCTGGCCAACCAGGTCGGTAATGTCGTCGGCAACGCGCAAGACGCCGCGAAACGTGGGGCTAGAAGTCTCAGTCCGCATAAAAGAACGGACTAGTGTAGCAGCGCAGGGGATACGCAGACCTGCCCGAGGAAATGACCGCGCACGCGGTCAACTCTCGTTCAGACGTCCGATCAGGGAGCAGTCTGCTGCTTGCGCCCGGTCGTCGGTGTCTGCGCATGCGGGAAGTATCCCGGCCTTGTCCGCACCGTCATCTTCCCAGAGCCCTTCGCCTTGGCATCCACATGCACGACGCGATAGCCGCCCAGGCTTGCCGGTTTGCTGGAGTGATAGCTGATCGTGTACTGATTGCGGATATCGCGCGCCACCTCAGCGGCAATCTGGTCCACCTGGCCCAGGTTCTTCGGAAAGAAGGCCAGGCCGCCCGTCTCGTCCGAAAGCAGTTGCAGCGCCCGTCGCGCGCGGTGCGACTCCCTTCCCCCGCCGCCCATATCATCAAACAGCAGCCCGATGGAATACACCACCGGCCCCTGCAGGTCCTGAATGCGGCGCACCGTCTCTTCCAGGTTCGTTCCCGAGGCGTTGTCCTCCCCATCCGTGATGATGAGCAGCACTTCCTTCGCCCGCTTCGCGTTCTTCGCCATGTAATCGGCCGAGGCGATGACCGCATCGTACAAAGCCGTGCCGCCCTTCGAGTCGATGTGCGAAAGCCCGTCGTGCAGTTTGTTGATGTTGCCAGTAAAGTCCTGGTCGATGTACGCTTCATCGGCAAAATTCACCACGAATGTCTCATCCTGCGGGTTGGAGGCGCGCACCATGTCGAGCGCCGCTTCATTCACCGCCTGCCGCTTCGTGCGCATCGAGCCGGAGTTATCGACCAGTAGCCCGATGGAAACCGGCACATCCTGCTCCTGCAGCGCGGTTATCGCCTGCGGCTTCCCATCCTCGAAGACGTGAAAATCATCCTGCGGCAGCCCGGTGACCAGGTGTCCGTGATCATCGATGACCGTCGCGCTCAGCACCACCTCGTCCACATTGCGCGTCAGGGTATAGCCGCCCTTGCCGCGGGTAATCTGCCCTGGCTGCTGCTGCGTAGGGGTTGCTGGCGCTGGACCGCCCGGGGGCATCGGCACAGGATCACGATCTACATTCAGCGCAGGCTGTTGTTCGGCAGGCAGCGGCGCGGGAGCAGGAGCCTGCTGCGCTGCCAGCACGCCGCCGGAGACCAGAAGTAAAAGTAGCAATGAAAGTTCTGTTCGCAAGTGCGGCTTATTGCGCAGGTGCATAGTATCCGGTTCGGGCGTGTACGGTAAGCGGCGGCAGCCCCGGGGGTGGCGCCAACTTCACCTTCACTTTACGCCATTTGCCATCCCGCTTCGTGTTCGCTGGCTTGTACCCCAGCACGTATTGATTGCGCAGCTCCGCGCTGATCTTGGTCGCGATGTCCGTCATATCCGAGATGTCATCCACACGGAAGAGCTGCCCGCCCGTCTCCTCGGACATGTCATGCAGCAGTAGCGGCCCATTCCGTTCCTCGGTAGTGGCGGCATACGCATCGAAGATGCCGATCGCGAACAGCTCTGTGTCCGACTCACGCACCAGGTTTCTCACCTCGTTCTCGGTATAGCGGCTGCGGTTATCGCCGCCGTCCGAGACAATCAGAATCGCTTTCCGCTCGTAGCGGGCCTGCTTCATCTTGTTCACGCCATAGTAGATGGCGTCGAGCAGCGCCGTACGGTGTCCGGCGCGCACCGTCTGCAGCCGCGCCTCGATATCGTCCACCGACGAGGTGAAATCCTCAATCAGCTCGGGACGGTCGTTGAAACCAATAATGAAAAACTCATCCTGCGGATTGGACGTGCGCAGAAACTCGATGATTGATTCCCGCGCGCGCACCACTTTGTTCGTCATGCTGCCGCTCAGGTCCATGATGATGCCGATCGAGACCGGCGCATCTTCCGACGAAAAGCTCTTGATCTGCTGCGGGCTGCCGTTCTCAAAGAGAAAGAATTCGTTCTTCTCGAGCCCGGTCACCAGCCGGTTCAGCGGATCGGTGACAATCAGCGGAATCAGCACCAGGTTCACATCCACGCGAATTCTTTCGCCGCCCCGCGCATGCAGTGCGGCCTTGCCTTCCGCAGGTGGCGGCCCGGGGGGCGGCGCAGGCTTCGCGGACGGGGGCGTCACATGAATCTCGTTCAACGGATCGTCCTGCGCATGCAATGGCTGGATCAGCGCTGGACAGAAAAGAGCAGCCGCCACCAGCAGCGCCCATAACCCTCGGTTGTGGCAAGCGAGCCGCGATTTGGACCAGCCTGTTGACATGGAAACCATGCGGCAATCCCTGTTTTGCGCCATGCTACACGATGACGCAGCCGCGAACACAGGCAGAAGTTAGACGTAATTGTAAGTTGAATGTAACGTGCCGCAACGGGATTGGCCCTGTGCTGCCGCTAAGTCTCAACGGTACCGTCTAGTACAATCGCAGGAACTGATGGCACGCATTTATCCCTTCCGCTCGACTCGATACAATCCTTCCTCCGTTCGCATCGAAGACGTAGTCACCCAGCCCTATGACAAGATCACGCCCGCCATGCAGCAGGTCTATTACGGCCGCAGCCCCTATAATCTGGTGCGCATCATCCTCGGTTTGCCTGAACTCTTTGATGAGCCCGGCGTAAACGACGTCTACACCCGCGCCGCACGCGACTTTCGTGAATGGCGAGACAACGGCATCCTGCAAACCGACAACGATCCTTCAATTTTTGCCTACTCCCAGCGATTCCAGGTGCCCGGCCGCCCGAATGAGGTCCGCGAGCGCCGCGGCTTCATCGCGCTCGGCGGCCTCGAAGACTACGCCTCCAAGGTCGTCTTCCGCCATGAGCAGACGCTCTCCAAGCCAAAGAGCGATCGCCTGAACCTGCTCAAGGCCACCCGCGCACACTTCGGCCAGATCTTCATGCTCTACTCGGACCCGGCGCTGAGCATCGAGAAGCAGCTATTCCAGAACTTCCAGCCCGAAATCGAAGTCACTGATGAGTATGGCGTTCTCCATCGTGTCGCCCGCATCACAGATCCCCACGCGCTGCGTCTCGTCATTGGCTCCATAAGCGATAAGAAGCTCATCATTGCCGACGGCCATCATCGCTACGAGACCGCGCTGAACTACAGTAAGGAGCACGCACCCGCGCACCCGCACCATACCCGGGAGCGCGATCTGGCCACCACGCTGCCGCATCCTCCCTATCCCGAGGCCGCCGCCATGATGACCTTCGTCAACATGGATAGTGAAGGGCTTGTCATTCTGCCCACCCACCGCGTTGTCTTCGGGCTGGATGGCTTCAAGCCGGCGGCGTTCCTCGAGCGCGCAGCCCCCTTCTTCGAGATCAAAGAGTTGGAGACCACTGATGCCCCGCGCCTGACCGAGTCCCTTGCCGCGGCCGGAAAGTACGGCGCCGCATTCGTCGCCGTGCTCGGCGGTGGAGCGCATCTGCTCAAGGCTCGGTCGCAGGCAGTCCAGCAGGCTCTCAACCGCCTGCCCGAGCGCCAGCGCCGCCTGGACGTCGCCCAACTTCACGGGCTCATCCTCGAGCAGCTACTCGGCCTCTCCGAGGAATCCATCCGCGAGCAGCGCAACCTTCGCTATCTCCGCGACGCCGGCGAAGCCGCCGAACAGACCCTCACAGGAGATGCCGACGCAGCGTTCCTGATGAACCCGGCCACCCTGCAGGAGCTGCGCGAGATCGCATTCAACGGCGAGGTCATGCCGCAGAAGTCCACTGACTTCTATCCCAAGCTCCTGAGCGGCCTCGCAATCTATGCGCTGGACTGATCCACCCCGCTGGGCGAGGCATGCCCTCGCCCATTGCGCTCCTCTCTGTTCTCGTTTCCTGATCCTCTGCGCACTCGGCGCATCGCTCTCCACGGTGTCCTCTGCTCAACAGCCACCCGCTCTGCCCCCGCGCGTCGCCGCCAGCGTACAACCACAATTTCTCCTCGTACTCGACGCGGCCCACGGCGGATCTGATACCGGCGCACACCTGGAATCGCATCTCGACGAGAAAGATCTTGTTCTCACTCTTTCCATCCGCCTGCGTTCCATGCTGTCGGCGCGCGGTGTCTCCGTCATCACCACGCGCGAAACCGACCTCACCGTGCCGCCGGAAAAGCGCGCCACTTTGGCAAACGGCCATAAGCCCGCCGCCTGCCTCATCCTTCACGCGTCCGATAGCGGCAGCGGCATTCACCTCTTCACGTCTTCGTTGCCTCCTGCGGGGCCCACCAGGTTTCTGCCATGGGACCAGGCGCAGGCTGCCTATCTGCAGCAGAGTCTGCGCTGGGCCGCTGAAATCAACACCGCGATGACGCACGCCGCCGTTCCGGTTACGCTCGGCCGCACCGCCATGCAGCCGCTCGACAACATGACCTGCCCCGCCGCCGCCGTGGAGATCGCGCCGCTCACCAAAGACGGCGCTATCACCGCCGCGCTCACCGACGCCGACTATCAATCCCGCATCCTCGCCGGCCTCGCCGCCGCCGTCGAAGCCTGGCGTCAGGACTGGACCGTCCACCCATGATTCCCCGCTATCAGCGCATTCTTCTCTGGATGTTGCTGCTCGTCTCTGCGGTCATGGCCGTTGTCCTCATCCGCATGCGCGAGCGCGCGGCTGACAAGTTGCAGGCCGCCGCCACCGTCGCGCCCCTTGCGCCGCCCGGCGCCATGCCGGCCAGCAGCGTCTTCCTCATGATGGCCAACGACACTGACGGCTCCCTGGTAAATACCGAAAAGCGACTCGCGCTGCCCAGCGAACCGCATGCTCGCGCCCGCTATCTGCTCAATCAGCTTCTGGCCGAATACGCCAAGCCCGGCTCCGCTCACCCGATCGCGGCCAATGCCGGAGTGGATGATGTCTTCCTCATGCCCCTACCCGCCGGCACACCCAACGGCGGCACACTCGCCGTCATCAATCTGAGCGGCGGGCTCCTTCAGGCGCACCCCTCCGGCATCGAAACCGAAACCATGACGCTCCTCTCTCTCATTGGAACCCTGCATGCCAACATGCCTGAGATCGCTCAAGTCCGCTTTCTCGTCGACGGCGCTCCGCGCGACACGCTGGCCGGCCACGCCGACCTCACCCGCACCTACCTGGCCTCCAGCGCCGCTCCGCCCCCGCCGTCCTCCACAGAGCTCAAATGAACAGCACACCCGTCATCGGCGTCTTCGACTCTGGCGTTGGCGGCCTCACCGTCCTTCGCGCTCTCCTCGAGCAGGCCTCCGCAGCCGACTACCTCTACCTCGGCGACACCGCGCGCCTTCCCTACGGCTCCAAGTCCCAGGCCACCGTCGCCCGCTACGCTGTCTCCAGCGCGCAGTTCCTCGTCGCGCAGGGCGCCGAAGCCCTGGTCATCGCCTGCAACACCGCCAGCGCCCTCGCCCTCGACGCGCTGCGCATGGCCGTTGAGGTCCCCGTCATCGGCGTGATCGAAACCGGCGCCACCGCTGCCCACGAAAGCTCCCGGACGAAAGACGTAATGGTCATCGCAACCGCCGCCACCGTGGAGAGCCAAGCCTACACCGCCGCCTGCCTCGAGCGCGGTCTGCGCACCATCGAAAAAGCCTGCCCGCTGCTCGTCCCGCTGGTCGAAGAAGGCTGGATCGATCATTCCGTCACACGCGACGTGGCCGGCATCTACCTCGACGATCTGCTTGCCCACGCCGCCGACAACGGCATGTCAGCCGACACCCTGGTGCTCGGCTGTACGCACTATCCATTGTTGAGAAGCGTTATTGAGGACATCCTTCGCGAGCACCTGCAGGGCCGCACCGTGCGTGTTATCGACTCCGCACAGGTCACCGCGCAGCAGGTCGCCGCCCGCCTGGCGCTCGAATCCGCTTCGCAACGCGAACCCGCGGTCCGCTTCTACGCCACAGATTCGGTGACAAAGTTCCGCGCTCTGGGTACGCGTTTCTTAGGCAGGACGATGGATGGGGTTGAGTTGATTGACCTCGGAGGCTAGACGACCGGCTCCGGCGCAGGACCTCGCGGTCCTCATGCATAATTTGTTCGGCGAGCTTCATCTGGCGCTCAAACTCTGGATCAAAGGAGTAATCCGGTAGCCATGGTCCGGCGTCTCCGTCAGGTACAGGACATCACCCTTCTTCACTCCCAAATGGGCCATCGCTTCACGGTTCAGGATGATGCCAGAAGAAGAACCAACAGTCGTGACTTTCACAGTCAGCACGTCCGCACCTCATAACACCGAGATGACTGGTACTCTGACAGTTCGGAAAAGAAAAGAGGGATAGACACCGCATGATCGACCTGAAAGGCCGCACCGCCATCGTCTTCGGCGTTGCCAATAAACGCAGCATTGCCTGGGCTATCGCCCAGAAGCTCAATGAAGCCGGCGCCCGCCTCCTGATCACCTACCAGAACGAGCGCCTCAGGCTCGAAGCCGAGGACATGATCAAGGATCTCCCCGGCGCGGAAGCCTACCAGTGCGACGTCTCCCAGGACGCCGAGATCGATCGCCTATTCGCTGCCCTGAAGGAAAAGCACGGCAAGCTGGACATCCTCGTGCACTCAGTCGCCTTCGCGCCCGCCGAGGCCATGCACAACGACTTCCTCGAGACCAGCCGAGACGCCTTCCGCATCGCCCACGACGTCAGCGTCTACTCGCTCGTCGCCCTCAGCCGCGCGGCCGCGCCGCTCATGACCGACGGCGGCAGCATCATCACCATGACGTACTACGGTTCCACCAAGGTCATCCCGCGCTACAACGTGATGGGCGTCGCCAAGGCCGCGCTCGAAGCTACGGTGCGCTATCTGGCGTTCGAACTGGGCCGGAAGAACATCCGCGTCAACGCCATCTCCGCCGGTCCGATCAAGACACTCGCCGCCCGCGGCATCAAGGACCTCGGCGAGATGCTGAAGTCGCACGAGGAGCGCGCGCCGCTGCAGCGCAATGTGCAGACATCCGAAGTCGGCTCTGTCGCGCTCTTCCTCGCGTCGGACCTTGCCGGCGGCATCACCGGCGAAGTCACGTACGTAGACTGCGGCTACAACATCATGGGATTTTGATTCACCACTGTCGGAAGACCACGCACACCGTGGTCTTGTCCGGCACCGCAAACTCCAGCGCTCCCCACGGCCGCTTTTGGATTGTCTTCAGATTCGGGTGCAGCATGGCGGGACAGCGCCGGCTCATCTCGGCATACACCGCTTCGATCGTGTCTGTTTCGATCGCGATCTCCGGTCGGTCTTTTGCTGCATACTCCGGGCTCGCAACCAGTTATGCCTTCGCGCCGTCGCGCTCCACGACTGCCAGATCGTCGCGGTACTTCACCGCAAACCCCATGCAATCGACGAAGAGCGCCAGCCTTCGTCGAGCGTGTCGTAGAAGATCTTCGGGATCAGCCTCTGAAACATCGCACTCCCTGAAAACCAGAAATCGTCATGGCTTCAGCTTGAGCACGATTCGCCGCTTGTCCCCATCCAGCCTCGTCATCACAATCTCGCCCTGGCTACGTTGCACCACGCTGGGAAACTTCTCGCCCCACTCCACCAGCACAATGCTGTCCTCCGCCTGCAGATCTTCCAGCCCCAGCGTCTCAAGCTGGCGTTCACTTTCGATGCGATAGAGGTCCAGGTGATAGAGCCGCACCGGCACTCGCTGGCCGTGGGCCTCGCGCGTGCCTTCGTATTCATGTACCAGCGTGAACGTCGGGCTGGTCACCTCGTCTGCTTCCGCCGCGTCTAAGGCTTCGGCAATCCCCTTCACCAGCGTGGTCTTCCCCGCGCCTAGATCGCCGTGCAGGATGAGAAATGTCGGGGGCGTCAGCATTGCGGAAAGCTTGCGACCAACCTCGATCGTCTCCGCGCTGCTTTGGGTCACGAACTCGGTCGCCGTCGCTGTCATCGCGTGTCCCCGCATTGCCTTTCAGTGTTGTTCCTTCAGCATACCGGGCAAGCCCGCAAGCCAGGTAATTCCGTCTTGCACAGCGCGGAAGCGAAAGGCCTTGTCGAGGTGGTTGCATACATCCGTGGCCAGAAGCGTGTGCTCATCGCCTTCCGCCACGGCAAAGTCCGCCGCCAGCCCATGCAGGTACACCGCCGCCTCCACCGCTTCGGCGGGATGGTCTTTGTACTGCGACAGCATCGCTGCGACAATCCCGGTCAGGATGTCGCCGCTTCCACCTTTTGCCAACCCCGGATTCCCTGTCGTATTCACCGCAATGCGTCCATCCGGATGCGCAATCAGCGTGCGCCATCCCTTGAGCACCAGCGTGATGTGATGCTCTGTTGCGTAGCTGCGCGCAATGCCCTCGCGGTCCGCTTCGATCTCAGGAATTGTCTTCCCCGCCAGCCGCGCCATCTCGCCCGGATGCGGCGTCATCACGATCACCCGGCCACGGCCATCGAGGGGATACTTGTGCTGCGCAATGGCATTCAGGCAATCGGCGTCCAACACCATTGGAATCGGCGGCCGCTCGGCCCCGCACAGCTCGATCAGCTTCAGCGCAAACTGCTGCGCTTCCGCTTCCTGCCCCAGCCCCGGCCCAATCGCGATGACACTACGCTTCTCCAGCAGCGCACGCGCTCCATTCCCCTCCAGATTGCGCAACGCGATCGCGCCTTTCTCCGTCTCGTCCAGCGGATCGGTCATCAACTCCGGAGCAATCGCGGCCACCGTGTTCAGAATGGATGTAGGAACCGAGGCCGTTACCAATCCAGCGCCTGCCCGCAGCGCGGCATAGCTCGCCATCGCAGCCGCCCCGGCCCGGCCGCGCGCGCCGGTCACAATCCCCACATGCCCAAACTTCCCCTTGTTGCTGTCCGGCTCGCGTGCCGTCTCCGCAATGCGTTTGGCGCTGCCCGCCCACCGCAGTCCCGTCTCCGACCGCACCGCCTTCGCGGCCGAACCAATATCCGCCACCACCACCGGCCCGCGCGTCAGTAATCCAAAAACATGCGCCAGCTTCGGCGCGGTGAATGTCACCACTGCATCCGAGCGATACGCTCCCCGCTCGCGTATGACCTTGCTGTCCGCGTCCCATCCCGACGGCAAATCCACACTCACTACCGGCCCCGTCCCATGCAGTGCCAGCCACTCGCCCAGAACCACGGCCACTCCCCGCATCGGGGGCCGGAAGCCCGTGCCCAGCACCGCATCCAGGAACAGTTCCGCGCTCTCCAGCAGGTCCATCACCCGCGCAGTCGCCAACACAGCCTCGTCCGGAGCCTCAACCGGAACCAGGTCTGCGGACTTCAGCCGCTCGAGCGCCGTGCGCGCATCGCCCTTCACCTCGTCCGCCCGGCCCAGGAGCAGCACCGCCACGTCGCAGCCGGCCTCCGCCAGCACCCGCGCAGCTACGAATCCGTCACCGCCATTGTTCCCTTTCCCGCACAGCACGACCACGCGCCTGCCGTCCCGCTCGATCTGCGGCACTTCCTGGAGCACAAACCGCGCCACCGCGCCGCCGGCATTCTCCATCAACGTGATCGAGGTAATCCCGTACTCGGCCGTCGTGGCCGCGTCGGTTGCTCGCATCTCTGCTGCGGTCAGGATCTTCATTAGCACCACCGCACAAATAATAACGGCCTCCATCCTCGGAGGCCGTCATGATGCTCTGCTTCGCTGGTGTACTACTGAATCGCGCCCGTCGCCGCAGTAGGCTGCCCCACGACGCCTGCGGCCGGCATATCCGTCGTGTTCTTCTCCGCGAAGTATTGGTGATCCCACAGATTGCGATAGAAGACGCCGGTCAGCTCCGCCGCCTTCGGTCCGAACGTCGGGCGGCCGCCTTCGAGGAAGAACACGGTCACGATGCGACCATAGTTGGTGTCTGCGTAGGACGTGAACCAGCCGAAGCGCGTTCCGTTATCCGAGCAGGTCCCGGTCTTGCCCAGCACCGGCAGCTCATTGAAGTTCGTGCGCAGCGAGCGCGCTGTCCCGTAAGACACCGCACCGCCCATACCGGTCGCAACATCGGGAATAAACGGCTTGATGTTCAGTACCCGCTTCACCCGCGGCGTAAAATTCACCGCCTCCGCCGCCGTCGTGGGATGCTGCAGATAGTACAGCGTGCCCCCATTCGCAATCGCCGCGGTCAAGGCGCCGAGTTGCAGCGGCGTCATCGAGATGCTCTGCCCGAAAGAGCACATACGGCCCACGCCGCCCAGCTTCTCCGGCAGCACCTGGTTCGGATACACACCCAACTGCTCGCCCGGAATGTTCCAGCCCGCCATCTCGCCCAGCCCGAAGAGGTTCGCGTAATGCCGCACCCGCTCAAAACCCAGCCGACGTCCGATCGTCTCGAAGTAAAGATTGTTTGAGTGGGCCAGCGCCTCGGTCATCGTCATCGACCAGCCGCCGAGGTTCACCGGTGTGTCCTTGGTCACGACGCCTTCTTCAAGCGCCGCCAGGGCCACCGAAATCTTGATCGTCGAGCATGGTTCCGCGCCGCTCGAAAGCGCAAGCTTCTGGTTCACCATGCCCAGAATTCGCCCATCGCTCGGATCGATCGCCAGCGCGGTGCCGTTCATGTTGCCAAGGGCCGAAATCAGCGCATCGCGGACCACCGGGTCCTCGCCCGCCGTCACATCTCCCGCAGTGATGTCGTTTTGGGCAAACGAATCGCCGGTGAAATGCTCGTAGTAGCGATGACGCATCGCAACGCGATGTAGTTTGCCGTCCTTGCCGCGTACCAGCCGCGTGCGGACCGTTGTCGCCGCGCGATGCTGCGTCTTATGGCTGGAATGCACATGGGTGGTCTTCTTGTGGTGGACCGCGCTGGTGGCCACGGCCTGGGCGCCTGGTATGGCGCCGGCAAACCCAAGCAACACGCCGACAGAAAGAGAAAGTGAGACGATCCTGCCCATGAAAAGCCCCTGCTTGATGAACCCGGATGAGTGTCCGGCGCCGCGGGATGCCACAGACCGGCAGATTCGCCGTATCTGCAACCCCGCAACTAGGATAGCTTACCCGTTCCGCTGGTTGAGCGTTTCCGACATTACAACGCAGGTGCTTACCTCGGTACTAGTACCGGAACGAGGAAGGTAACTCAAGCTTTTGTGGGATGCGCTTGCAAAAGGGCCGGGAGTTCGGCCCCTGCCAGGCCGCTACCGCGCACCGTTCCGCATAAATGCCGGCACATCCAGCGCTTCCAGCTCCGCTTCCTCGGCACGCCGCTTCTCCCGCGCCCGGGTCTCGTCAGCCGTTAAGGTGTCCAGGAAGCCGCCGATTGCCGAATCCTCCGCCGACACCACAGGCGCTTTGCGTTCGGCCGGAGCCGGCGCTGGATGAGTCGTCAGCGGCTCAAAGTTCGCCAGCGACTGGCTGCCGAAGCCTGGCTGATACGCCGCTGCTGTCGGCTCCGGCGCATGGCCGTTCGTCGGCGCTGTTTCCGCCGTCATCTCGCTCGCAAAACGAGGCGCTGCCGGACGCACATCCAGGTTCAGAAACGCCGGCGCCTCCGGCTTCAGTTTGCGCGAGTCCTTCACGGCCTCGTCATGCTTCGGCAAATCCTGACGGAAGCCCGTCGCGATCACCGTGATCTTCACCTCATCGCCCATGCTCTCGTCCAGCACCGCCCCGAAGATGATGTTCGCCTCCTCGTGCGCCGCATTCTGGATCAGGCTGGACGCTTCGTTCACCTCGCTCAGCTTCAGGTTGCTCGAGCCCGAGATGTTGATCAGGATGCCCTTCGCTCCATCGATTGCCCCAGCTTCCAGCAGCGGCGACGCCATTGCCGCCTGCGCTGCTTCCACAGCGCGGTTCGCACCCGAGCGCATTGCCGTGCCCATTACCGCATAGCCCATGCCATGCATCGTCGTTTTCACATCGGCAAAGTCGCGGTTGATAATCCCCGGAATCGTGATGATGTCCGAAATCCCCTGCACACCCTGGCGCAGCACATCGTCCGCCACGCGGAAGCTCTCGAAGAAGCCCGCGTCCTTCGCGACCACCAGCAGCTTCTCGTTGGGGATCACGATCATCGTGTCCACCGCCTCGAGCAGCTCCTGCATGCCGCGCTCCGCCTGCTGCATACGCCGCTTGCCCTCAAAACTGAACGGCCGCGTCACGACTGCCACCGTCAGCGCGCCCATTTCGCTGGCGAGCGAGGCAATCACCGGCGCCGCGCCCGTTCCCGTGCCGCCGCCAAGACCCGTGGTCACAAACACCATGTCCGCGCCTTCCAGCGCCTCGATGATCTTCTCGGAATCTTCGAGCGCCGCGCGTCGCCCCATATCAGGGTTCGCGCCCGCGCCCAATCCGCTCGTCAGCTTAACCCCAAGCTGTAATTTGACTGGCGCCTGCGAGAGCTGTAGCGCCTGCACATCTGTGTTCGCCGCAATGAACTCGACGCCTTCCAGCTTCGCCGCGATCATGCGGTTCACCGCGTTGCCGCCACCGCCGCCAACGCCAATCACCTTGATCTTTGCGCCCCGCGGCATGTCGTCGTTGTACTGAATGCGGATCTCCTCTGGATTGCTCATTGGCTCACTGCTCCCATCTCGCTGCTGTATTCCGTGCTATTACTGCTTTTATTCCTGTTTCCTCGGGTTTTCTAGTGCTTTTTCTCCACAGGCTGAAAACCCGGGCTTTTAGCCCTTAGTTCCTGGCCTTTAGCTTCGCCGATGGCCTGGACCACCAGTCCGCTCGACGTGACGGGATCGAGCTAGAAGCTACGGGCTAGTGGCTAGAAGCTGCTCACAGACTCCCCGCAAAGATCGCCCGCAGCTTTGCCCGCAGGCTGTGGTCCTCGGCCGCCTTCAGCACCCGCGTACGGTGCGTGTAGAGCAGCATTCCGATTGCCGCCGCATACTCCGGCTGCACCAGCTCCTCCGGCATCCGCGAAAGCGCCGCGGGATATCCAATCCGCGCCGGGACCCGCAGCAGGCTCTCCGCCGTATCCAGCAGCCCGGTCATCCGTGCGCCTCCGCCTGTCAGAATGCAGCCCGCGCCCAGAGCCTCCAGCACGCCGCCGGCGCGCAGGTTCTCGCGCAACATCTGGAACAGCTCGCGCGCGCGCGGCTCGACAATCTCCGCAATCTGCCGCTGCGGAACCGTGCGCGGCCCGTGACCCGGGGTGCCGCTGATCTCCACCTCCGCGGAAGACGAGATCGCCGTCACGACGCAGTTCCCGTAGTGCTGCTTCAGAAACTCCGCCTCTTCCACGCAGACGTGCAGCCCCACCGCAATATCATTCGTGAAGTGATCGCCGCCAATCGGGACCACCGCGGTGTGCGCCACCGCGCCTTCAAAGAACACCACGATCTCGGTCGAGCCCGCGCCCACGTCAGCCAGGCACACACCCAGCTCCCGCTCATCTGCGGAAACCGTCGCCTCCGCCGCGCCCACGCCCTCGAAGACCGTATCCGTCACTTCCAGTCCGGCCTTGTTCGCGCATGTCACCAGGCTCTGCGCTGCGCTGGCCGAACAGGTCGACAGGTGGAGGTTCACCTCCAGCCGATTCCCGATCATCCCAACCGGGTCATGAATCCCCGGCTGGTCATCGAGGAGGAACTGCTGCGGCAGCAGATGGATCAGCTCTCGTTCCGCCGGAAGCGACACCGCGCGCGCTCGATCCACAGCCGCCCGCACATCCTCGCGCGTAATCTCCCTCATCCGCGTGCCCAGGCTGATGCCGCCGCGGCTGTTAACACCGCGCACATGCGGACCGCCGACACCGATCACGCAGTGCGCCAGGATTGCATTCGCGTTCTGTTCCGCCATGTCCGCCGCCTGGATGATCGAGCGCGCCGCCGGCGCCAGCTCCGCCACCAGCCCCTTGCGCATCCCCTTGGCAGGCGTTGACCCGTGCCCGCGATGCCGCAGCGCGCCGTCCACAATCTCCGCCACTACCACCCGGACCCGCGAGCTCCCCACATCGAGCACCGTAATCAGCCCATCGTGCCGCTCCGGTGCGTTCATCCGTTGGTCCCCCGGTGTGGTGCCGGGTTATGTGCTGCCGGGCTATGCGCTGGCTTCTTCTTCACTGTCTTCTTCGCGGTCTGCTTGTTCGCCTGGTTCACCCTGCCCGGTTGGATGTCAGGCCGGCTGTGGACAACCGGCCGCGTTGCCGCTTTCGCCGGCGGCTGTGCCGATACGGAACTGGCTGGATCATCCGGAGCCTTCGCCATCTCGAGCACTGTCTGCCGCTGATAGCGCAGGTCCACACCTGCCAGCCGGGGATACTGCTGCCGCCACCCCGGTAGCTTCTCCTCCAGCCGCTGCCAGCGCGCCGCGAAATCGTCACTGCCGAAGTGCACTAACAGGTCCGCCCCCGCCGAAGGCAGCAGCACCCGCACATCCTCCGGATCGGAAAGATCCACTTCGCTCAACTGCGACACCGCGCCCGTCGATCCCAGCGCGCTCATGAACTCCGCATACAGCCGCATGCGTGCCGCGCGCTCCTCCACCGTCTGTTGCGGCGTCACGCCCATCACCACGGGGAAGGAATATCGCTTCGCCGCCATCATCGCCGGCGGCATATTCAGCAGCACGCCTCTCTTGTCCACCAGGCCAATCTGATTGCCGTCGCGAACGAAGGCCACCGGCACACGTTCCCGCACCGCCACCCGAAGCTGGTTCGGCAGCAGCCGCATCACCGTCGCGTGCTCTACCCACGGAAGCTCTTCCAGCTCCTTCCGGCGCGTCTCCAACGGCACATGGAAGATGTTCCGCCCGATATCGCTGCCGAAGACCGAAAGCAGCTCCGGCCGCGTCACCTGCGCGTTGCCCAGCACCTGGATGGAAGAGGCCGAGTCAATCTCGAACCGCGCATCCGTCATGAAGAAGCTGTGAATACTGAGGCCGATCGCGATGACAAGGGCAAAGGCTCCGGCCATTCCGGCAACCACCAGGATCCGCCCCAGTCGCCCCTTGGGCAATTTGCCGCGCTTCACCGGCACACGACGCCGCGTCCGCAGGACCGGCTGCTCTTCGTCGTCCTCTTTCCCGAGAGGACGTGCGCCAACGGTGTCCTCCAGAGAGGCCAGAGGTCGCGGACGGCTGACGGCGTGCGGCCGGAACACGTCGTTGTAGTGTTCTTCGTCCGCCAGCGCCGCGGTCGCGCGGCTGAATTGTCGTTCTATTTTCGCCACGCCCGAGCCAGGTCGTGAGAATCGCCTTCGGCCACTATACCCCGCGACCGCCCAATCCGCCCTGTGCATAGTGCAACTCGATCCGGATGAGGTACCCGCGCAGCAACGGTAACCGCGACGAGCGATCATGGATTTCCACGAAACGACCTGCCGCAATCACAGCCGATGTAAGACATCGGGATTGTTCTTGACTAATGACGCAATTGCCGGCGTAGAATCCCGCCTTCCCCCCCAAACACACAATCGCCCTCCACACCTTGCAACGGAGAATCCTGCATCTCCAGCGTTTTTCGCAAGAGGTCGCCCCGTGAAATTGATCCTCAAGAGCACTGTTTTCAGTGTTGCCCTCCTCACGATAGCCGGTGAACCGCTTTACGGTTCGGCGGCTGCCGATGCCCTCCAACAGCCCGCCGCTGTCACTGCTGCGCCGCTGGCAGGGCCGAACCGCCCTTCAAATGTCCCCGAGGGACACGTTGTCACGCCATTCGGCTTCTTTCATGCGTCCTGCTTACAAAGTCTGGCGAGGGGAGAGCGATTGTTGGCGGATGGAAGAATTCAACACGCGAATGGAAGCACCAATACGAAAGTCGCCGTTTGCCAGCATCCGCATTATCTCCGAAGCGGCGTTGTCGTCAACGCTGCAAATGCTCGTACATCGCCCCAGATCGACGGCTGGGTAGAATCCGCAAGCATCACGACCGGATCAACGAACAAATCGTATGGTGCGCTGATTGCCAACTGGACCGTGCCGCCCCAGCCATACGCTAACCAGGGGCAGGTCCTGTATTTCTTTCCCGGATTCGAAGATATCAACAACCCCCAGACGACCATCCTTCAGCCCGTCCTGGGTTGGTACCAGGGGCAATGGAGTATCGCCAGTTGGAACTGCTGTCTGAACGGCATGGTATCCAATAGCCCGGCTGTAGCCGTGAACACAGGCGACCGGATATATGGTTCCATCACGAGCACTTGTCCACCGGGTACTTTGTCCTGTGCGACGTGGAATGTTCTCAGCTTGGATCTTTCAACCGGCGAAAGCACCACCCTCAGCGATACTCCGAGCGAGGGGCAGGTTTTCAACCGGGCATTCGGCGGTGTACTCGAGGCCTACTTTATTGATAGCTGCGATGCTTATCCCGCGGATCAACAGCTTACCTTCGACCGAGTAACAGTATTCGATGAAAGTCTGCACCCTCTTGGCCGCCAAAAGTGGTCGCAAGGTTTCGATTCTTCCCATATGGCGTCACCACGACACCGCGCAAAATTGTCGTCAATTACTAGCTGTGGGTATGAAATAGGCTACTTCGCTAAAGCCTCCAGCACCTGAGGCCCAAGCTGCGACACACTTCCTGCCCCCAGCGTCATGATCAGATCGCCATCCTGCGCCCGTTTCGCCACCGCGGCAATCGCCTCCGCGGTTTCCGGGGCGTAGTGCACCCTCTGCCCGCGTATCGTTTTCGCCAGGGCCTCGCCGGTAATCCCCACAATCGGCTCTTCGCTCGCCGCGTAGATGTCCAGCACCTCCACCGAATCGGCATGTTCGAACGCGGTCGCGAACTCCTCCATCAGGTCGCGTGTACGCGTGTAGCGGTGCGGCTGGAAGATCGCATGAACGCTCCTGTAGCCGCAGTCGCGCGCCGCCGCCAGCGTGGCTCGAATCTCCGTCGGATGATGCCCGTAGTCGTCTACCACGGTCACGCATCGCGCTATCCCCTTTAACTGGAAGCGCCGATCCACCCCACGGAACTCCGCCAGCGCCGTAGCCATCGCGGCAGGCGCAATCTCGAGCTGCGCACCAATTGCCACCGCTGCGGTTGCATTAAGCACGTTGTGCCGTCCCGGCACGTGCAGCGCAAACGCGCTCAGCACCTGGCCCTTGGCTACCACTTCGAAGCGCGACCGCGCACCCTCCCCGGTCGGCAGCAGCCGGCAGACAAAATCCGCACCCGGCGCGAACCCA
>DASVAI010000077.1:0-32491 GCA_036376445.1 Acidobacteriaceae bacterium | reverse complement strand
GGAGTTTTATACGAAAGCCTTTGGCGCGCGCGAGCTGATGTGCATGAAAGGGCCTGAAGGACGCGTGGGTCATGCCGAGATGCAGATCGGCGACAGCCATATCATGATGGCGGATGAGCATCCGGAGATTGGAGCTTATGGCGCGAAGCACTTTGGCGGATCGCCGGTAACCCTGATGCTCTATACGGAAGATTGCGATGCAATGTACCGGCAGGCGCTGGCGGCTGGCGCGGAGAGCCTGCGCGAGCCAGCAGACCAGCCGTACGGCATTCGCATGAGCGGTGTGCAGGATCCATTCGGATATAAGTGGTGGATCGGCACGCAGATTCAAGCGATGACGGCCGGCGAGATCGAACAGGCTACGCTCGCGACACACGGGACGGTATGACAGCCGATGCGTTTCGCCGCGCGGCGCTGTCGCTGCCCGATGCGATCGAGAGCGAGCACATGCACCATCCTGACTTCCGCGTGGCGAACCGTATTTTTGCGACGCTGGGCTCGCCAGATGCGGCGTGGGGGATGGTGAAGCTGCCGCCGGAGGAGCAGCACCGCCTGATCGAAGCGATGCCGGATGCATTTGCTCCGGCGGCGGGCGCGTGGGGCAGGCAGGGGTCGACGCTGGTGCGGCTGGCGAAGGCGAAGGCGCAGGTGACGACGTATGCGCTGGAGATGGCGTGGCGGCTGGCGCAGGCGAAGAAGCACGCGGCGCATTGATTCGGTTGCAGCTTCGCTGCGCTGGTCTCGCCCACCCTACTCTCCGCGTAGGATGGGGCACCCGGCGCATAAGTAGCTCAGTGCCGAGTGCTGAATGGAGTGTTTGGTTGAGCGGCGCTGCGCGCCGGTATTGAATGATTGATACAGCAGGTCCTTCGCTCCACCTTCGGTTACGCTCAGGATGACAGAGGTGTGGAGCCGCTCCGCTCGAATTCAGGCTGTGAGTGCTCGAGGATGAAGTCTGCGCGCTCGGATGGAGTTGCGCGGGGCAGGCGTAGGATGCGGTAGCCGAGTTCGGTGTAGGTCTTTGTGACTGCGTGCTCGGTCTGCTCGGCTTCTTCCCTGCTCTGGCGGCGCTCGGTGTCGGTTTCGTAGATTTCCGGCCACCAGGGCGCGAGGAAGATGGGATCGTGATAGCGGTACTGTGCGGCTCGCTCGCGCAGCGCAGCAGGCAGCGTGTGGCCGATGAGGTCGGCGCAGGTGAAGGCGTCGCCAATACCGCGGTCAAAGTAGATGGGCATCTGGTGGTTCTTCGCGGCGTGCTGAAGATAGGTTGCGATCGATCGCTCCATCAGCAATTCTGCGAAACGCGGCGCATCGGCCCACGGCACTGCAATGCCGCCGGTGGCGACCTGCTCCTGAATGATGGCGCGCGCATCTTCCGGCACGCAGATGTAGCCGCGGCGGGCGAGTTCGGCGAGCACGGTGGTCTTGCCAGCGCCGGGGCCTCCGGTGATGACATAGAAATGCATTTGTGGGACGACCTTTCCGATAAGTGTGACGAAGGCAGTGCGCATGTTTACGCGAGCTGATCATCCTTCCGTCCAAAGCTGATTCATTCTGCTGCTCTGGATCATCCAACTCTGCGAGCACCAGATTCTGCACCTGATTCATCTTCATTCAGCAGCGGACATTCATGGCAAACACTTCCCCGGCCCATGCCCTGAAACCTGGAACCAACCCCTGGTTCATTGCCGTGTCGGTAATGCTGGCGACGTTTATGGAGGTGCTGGACACGGCCATTGCTTCCGTGGCGCTTCCTTATATCGCGGGATCACTTTCCGCGTCGCTGGTGGAAGCGACCTGGGTGCTGACCAGCTACCTGGTGGCGAACGCGGTGATTCTGCCGACGAGCAACTGGTTTGCGCTCAAGTTTGGCCGCAAGCGTTTCCTGATCCTATGCGTGATGATTTTTACGGTTGCTTCTTTTCTTTGCGGAGCGGCGCCGACGCTCGGCTTCATGGTGATTGCGCGCATTGTGCAGGGTGCAGGTGGAGGCGCGCTGCAGCCATTATCGCAGGCCATCCTGCTGGAAAGTTTTCCCCCGCAGAAGCGCGGCGTTGCCATGGCGGTGTTTGCATTTGGAGTTGTAGTGGCGCCGATCCTGGGGCCGACGCTCGGCGGATGGCTCACGGATACGTATAGCTGGCGCTATGCGTTTTATATCAATATTCCGGTGGGCATTCTTGCGGTGCTGATGATCAGCCGCTTTGTGGAGGACCCGCCGTACATCAAGAATGCGAAGGCGGGTAAGTTCGACAATCTCGGCTTCGGGCTACTTGCGGTGTGGACCGGCTGCCTGCAGGTAGTGCTGGACAAGGGGCAGGAGGACGACTGGTTCGGCGCGGTGTGGATTCGCTGGGCGGTACTGTTCTGCGCGGTTGCGCTGGTGTGGTTCGTCATCCACTGCTGGCGAAAGAAAGCTGCGCTGGTGAACCTGCACATCTTCAAGGACTGGAACTTTGCGGTTGGCTGCGCGCTGATGACGGTATTCGGCATGGCAGTGTATTCGACGATCACGGTGCTGCCGCTGTATTACCAGGAGCTGCTGGGCTACACGGCGTTTGCGGCGGGCTGGGCCGTAGGGCCGCGCGGCTTTGGCGCGATTGCCGCGATGCCGATGATCGGGTATCTGAGCAGGCGCGTGGACGCGCGGTATTTGCTGACGTTCGGATTCATTCTCTTCGGCTTGGTGACGCTTTCCTTCGGCAATGCGACGCTCGAGATCAGCCCGACAACGCTGCTGTGGCCGATCATCATCATGGGGTTCGCGTTCAGCTTTGTGTTTGTGCCGATTACGACAGAGGCCTACGGCACTCTGCCCAATGAGCAGATCGGGAATGCCAGCGGCATCTTCAACCTGGTGCGGAACATTGGCGGCTCCGTGGGGATCTCGCTGGCGCAGACACTGCTGACCCGGCGGGCGGATACGCACCAGAACGAGATGACGAACTACGTTGCGCGGACGCAGATCTGGTTCCAGCAGCATGTGAGCAGTCTGACGTCGTACCTGGGAGGGCACATTGGTGCCGCGAATGCGAGGGCGGACGCGCGCCTTGCGCTGTATCAGACGCTGGGACAGCAGGCGCTGCACTGGGCGTTTGTGGATGTCTTCCGCTGGACGGCGCTGATGAGCTTTGGATGTGTGCTGCTGGTGTGGTTCTTTCGGAAGGTGAAGCATGGACGGGCTCCGGCAGGAGCGCATTAATTTGCGACTCTCGCTGACCGGACGCATCAGGAGAGTGTATATACACGATTATGACAGATTACCTGATCACACTGGCACGAACGCGGAACTGTACCTGCTCCTCGCTGCGGCGGATGACGCGGGCGGTGATGGCGCATTATGAGGCGCACTTTCGCGGCTCCGGGTTGCGTGGGACACAGTTCACGATTCTGTCCATTTTGGCGCAGGCCGGGCCGCTGCCGGTGACGCGCCTTGCGGATTTGCTGGGGCTGGAGCGGACGACACTGACACGGAATCTTGCGGTGCTGGCGCGGCGCGGGCTGGTGGGGTGGACGGGCGCAGACGATGCGCGCATACGCAAAGTGGTGCTGACCGGCGAGGGCGATGCGATGCTGCGCAAATGTCTGCCGCGCTGGGTGGCGGCCGAAGAGAGTGTGGGGCCAGTGTTGAAGCGCTTCCGGCTGCCGCAGGCTCGCTAGGGAATGGGTTTTTGCAAGACGAATTAGTACGTTGGGCCCCAATACGTGTAGATACACGGAGGTGTATATGTTCGATCTGGTATCCATGGCGGAGCTGACAGCCAGCGCCGCTCTTGTCGTCTTCTTCCTGTCATCGGCTTTGTCAGAAACCCCACGGCAATGCGCCATGTTTGCAGCAGCATTTGCGGCATTGTTTGCTGGTGTTCTGACGGCGGGCTCGAACGGAATATTCTCGCAGCCAGGGATCGGCACACCCGGTTTGGGCCTCGGCGTTGTAATGCCGTTGGTTGTGCTCTGGGCGCTGGGGCTGGGCACGCGCAGGGGTCGCGAAGCTGTGGGACGCGTGCCGCTGGCGAGCCTCATCGGAGTGCATGCACTGCGAGTGCTCGGCATCCTCTTTGTGCTGCTGTACGCGGCAAAGCGCCTGCCGGCACCGTTCGCCCCTGTAGCCGGTTGGGGCGATGTCGCTATGGGAGTGACAGCAATCCCGCTGGCGCTGATGGCGAGAGATGAGAAGCGCGTTTCCAAGGGAGTGATCTTTGCCTGGAACGTGCTTGGTCTTACAGATCTGGTGGTTGCCGTCACTCTGGGTGCGACATCCGCACCAGGACCGCTGCAGATCTTCCAAGGAGGACCGAGCTCGGCAATCATGACCAGCTTGCCGTGGCTCATTATCCCGGGTTTTCTGGTGCCATTGCTGGCGTTTGTGCACTTATGCATCTTCTACAGGCTGCGGAGCACGGGAGAACAGCGGTCGTGGCAGGGATTAGAGAAACGGATCGCCGCCACAGAAATGTGACGGATCGAAGGACGGGAGTCGATCGACGCAGGAAGGCCCGCCTCATGAGTGAGACGGGCCTTGGTTGTTCTGCTTTTGCGATTTACGCCTGCGCAGCTTCGTCGGCGGTTGGCTTTGTGGTGGCAACGGTCCAGTTGGGGTCGCCTACCTTAAAGCGGGCGAAGCGGCGGACGGTGATGTTCTCGCCGAGCTTGCCGACCTTCTGCGCGATGAGCTGCGCGATGGAGATCGACTGCTCCTTGATGAAGGGCTGATCGAGCAGGCAGACCTCCTCGTAGAACTTGCTCATCTTGCCCTCGACGATCTTCTCGACGACAGGCGCGGGCTTGCCGGTTGCGGCAGCCTGGGCACGATAGATTTCCTTCTCGCGCTCCATGTCCTCGGGGGTGACGTCCTCCTTGCGGACGTAGCGAGGATCGGACGCGGCGATGTGCATCGCGATGTCCTTGAGCAGCTCCTGGAAGTCCTCAGTGCGGGCGACGAAGTCGGACTCGCAGTTGAGCTCGACGAGCACGCCGATCTTGCCGCCGGCGTGAATGTAGGTGCCGACTGCGCCTTCATTGGTGGAGCGGGCAGCCTTCTTCTGCGCAGACGCGATGCCGCGCTTGCGCAGGACCACGAATGCCTGCTCCATGTCGCCCTTGGATTCCTGGAGCGCCTTCAGGCAGTCGCCCATGGGCGCGCCGGACTTCTCGCGGAGCTCTTTGACCAGCTTTGCATCGATCTTTTCGGTAACTGCAGACATCTTCTGAACCATCCTTCTCTGATGTACGGGGCGCGTGAAGCGCCGGAAAATCTTCTGTGCGGTCCAGACAGCGACGCGTGGCAGTGTTGTTCACGGCCACGCTTCGGATACTCAGGACCGTTTTGTTTTCAGTGCCGCGCTTCGACAATCGCGTCCGGCTCGGCGGCAGTGACAGCGGCGGGCGCCTTGCGGATACCTCCACCGAGGGCGGCTTCCATGTCCACTTCTTCGGACTCGGATTCAGCGGTGTCGGCGCCGGATTCGAGGGTCTCGGGAGCGGCGGGCTGCTCGCCTTCCTCGCCAATCTGAGCCTCGGCGACCGGCAGCGCGGTGACGCCGGCGGTAGCATCGGCGAACTGCTTGTCGGTGGACATCTGCACGCCTTCGACGACGGAGTCGGAGATCTTCGAGGTGAAGAGACGGATGGCGCGGAGCGCATCGTCGTTGCCGGGAATCACGTAATCGACAACCGTGGGATCGCAGTTGGTATCGACGACGGCGACGACCGGGATGCCGAGCTTGCGGGCTTCCTTGACGGCGATCGCTTCGTTGTTCGAGTCGACGACGAAGAGCGCGTCGGGCAGGCGCTTCATAGCCTTGATGCCGGCCAGGTTGGCCTGCAGGTGCTTGCGCTCGCGCTCGAGCTTGATGACTTCCTTCTTGGTCAGGAGGTCATAGCGGCCGTCGGTGGCCATATCATCCAGTTCCTGAAGGCGGCGAACCGACTTCTGCACGGTAACCCAGTTCGTGAGCAGCCCACCCAGCCAGCGCTGGTTGATATAGAACATGCCGCAGCGGTTCGCTTCTTCCGCGATCGCGTCCTGGGCTTGGCGCTTGGTGCCGACGAAGAGGATGACCTTGCCCGAGGATGTGAGGTCCGTGACGAACTTGGAAGCCTCTTTGAACATCTTCAGGGTCTTCTGCAGGTCGATGATGTAAATGCCGTTGCGCTCGCCGAAGATGTACTCCTTCATCTTGGGGTTCCAGCGCTTAGTCTGATGCCCGAAGTGGACTCCCGCTTCGAGCAGCTCCTTCATGGTGATAGTAGCCAAACGACCTCCTCGTGATGTGCATCCCGCCGGCGGTTGAGCCGCGGCGCGGATTGATCCCGCGAATCGCCACGTTGTCACCCCAGCAAGTAAAACCGCTTGCCGGGGACCCCGACGGGCAAAAACGCGGGGGATGACTTACTACATTCGTGCGGCCCGGTCGCCATAGAGGCGGCCGGGCCAGAATTCTAGCCGGCGAACTATTTCGCCGGAAAACCCAATGCTCCAGCAGCAGCGATTAGCGCTTGCTGAACTGGAACCGCTTGCGGGCGCCCTTCTGCCCGTACTTCTTGCGCTCCTTGATACGGGCGTCGCGGGAAAGCAGTCCCTCGCCCTTGAGCGTCTTGCGCAGCTCGGCGTTGAACTCGAGCAGCGCGCGGGAGATGCCCATCTTGACGGCATCGGCTTGGGCCGAGACGCCCCCGCCGGAGACATTGGCGAGCACGTCGAAGTTCGAGGTCATCTCGACCAGCACGAGCGGCCGCTTGGCGGAGACGCGCTGCTGTTCGGTGACAAAGTACTCCTCGAAGCCCTTGTGGTTGACGGTGAACTTGCCATCGCCGGGGCGCAGGAAGATGCGAGCCACGCTCGCCTTCCGCCGTCCCGTTCCGTAGTACTGAACCTGATCTGCCATTCGTTTTCTGGTCTCTTCCTGAACTTGTGTTCGGAGCCTTACTTCACGGCTTCCGCGATTTCCAATGCCACCGGCTGCTGTGCCTGATGGGGGTGGTCCTGGCCCTTGTAGACCTTCAGCTTGGTGGCCATCTGGCGACCCAGCTTGGTCTTGGGCAGCATGCCCTTGACGGCCTCTTCCACGATCTTTTCCGGACGGCGGGCGAGCAGGCGGGTGAACGACTCTTCGCGCAGGCCGCCGGGGAACCCGGTGTAACGGCGATAGATCTTCTTCTGGCTCTTGAGCCCGGTGAGCCGCACCTTTTCCGCATTGACGACGATGACGTGATCGCCCATGTCCATGAACGGCGTGTAACGGGGATTGCGTTTGCCGCTCAGCACGCTGGCCGTTTCGGTGGCGAGGCGGCCCAGCGTCTTGCCACTGGCGTCCACGACAAACCACTTGCGGGCGATTTCATGCGAGCTTGGCATGTAAGTCGACATCTTCCTGTACCCTCTTCCACTCAATCTCATACGTGCGGCGGCCCCGGTAGAGCGGCAATCCGCACAATGCAAAACCCAGTAACCCAACTGGAATCCAATCCAAGCCCGGTGGCGCGCAAAACCGATGCGCAGAACCGCCTGCATTCCATAAATCCGGAGCCGGAAAACTCCCGGCAAACTGGACCGTGTTGAGTGCGCAGGGAGACCGCTGATCTCCTCACCACTGGCCTGCGGAACGCCCGGCACGGCATGCTACGTCAGAATGCCAGCAGACGCGCAGACGCAGGACTGCGCAAGGCTTTCAGGATATCCCACTCAGAATGGGGAGTCAATGAGATCAGATGGACATCAGGATTCAGGTCGAGGGTCATTTCTGGCCAGGGCGCGATTCATCAGAACCTGCCCTCCGGATGAACCAGTAATACTGCCGTGAGCACCCGGCGCAACGTACTTGCCGCATGCCAACGAAGTGCAACAGTTTCTCTCGAAGCAACCGGCCCCCGGTGGTGAATCGGATAGAGGTACATGCCGGGCACCTGCGGTGTACCCAAAGGATTCGAGGAAGAAATTCGGGCCATTGCATGATTCGACCTCCATGCGACGGGCGCGCCGGTCGGCTCGATCGGCTGGTCTCAGGGGAGAAGCACCGGCCCAACCTGGAGCACGTGGGTTCCACCGCGATGATGATCCCGGTTGCAGGCTTCGCATTCGCGGACAATTGCCTCAGACGACACGTCCCTTGTCCCGATGCAGATGATGTGGAATAGAGAAGAGAACTCGTGGAGCTTTCGGATGACCGTCTGCTGCTCGACAGGGGAAATGGTGTGATCCAGAACGACTGTCCGGAAGTCCGCGAATCGCGCCATGGATGCCAGGACAGCGAGGTTCTGAACCCTGAGTGTCATAAAGCCGGCACGCCGGAGGAAAGACGTTCGGGAGGAGAGCAGCAGATGGTCCCTTGAGACGAACAGTACAGGCGGCGACATGGAAGGCTCCGAACCGGACCGTGAACACCGGGCCGCGAAGGCGCGGCAAACCTGCAGACGAGCATTCCGTTAGAAGAGGCTTAGCGGCGAGCCGGCTAAGCCTCGATATCGATCCAGATGGATCTCGATTGAACTAGGCGACCTGGACGTTCTCTGCCTGGAGTCCCTTGGGACCCTTCTTCACTTCGAACTGGACGGATTGGCCTTCGTGCAGGCTGCGAAATCCGGAGCTCTTGATTTCGGTGTGATGGACGAACACGTCGCCTTCGCCATTTGCACGGCTGATGAAGCCAAAACCCTTAGAGTCGTTGAACCATTTCACTGTTCCCTGTTCCATAACATTTGTTCCTTGAGTACGTGATGTACCGTTGAATTGCAATTTGGAAAATTGCGAGCAGGAACAAGCCAGAACAGGCAAAAAAACCAGATCGAATCCGACGATCCTTATCAGGATAGCACTTTTCCCACGATGTGGGTTCTAAACCGGCTCCTGGCCGGCGGCTAGGAAGCGCGCGAGGATGGCGGTGGCCTTCTCCCATTTTTCGGATTCTTTTTCGACCTGTTTGCGTCCGGCGCGGGTGAGCTTGTAGTAGCGCGCGCGGCGGTTGTTATTCGAAACGCCCCATGACGAGGCGATGTAGCCCTCCTGCTGGAGCTTGAGCAGGGCGGGATAGAGGGTGCCGTACTGGACGATGAGCTGGTTGCCGCTGGTCTGCTCGATGCGGCGGGCGATGCCGTAACCGTGGAGCTCGCCCATAGCTTCCAGGGTTTTCAGAACCATCAGGGCGAGGGTGCCCTGCCAGACCTCGTTCTCTGTGCCCAATTGAGTCTCCTATTGAATCACAATAGGAGACTAGCGGCTTCCCTATTGGATTGCAATAGGGAAGCCGCCAGATGACCCCGCGCGCCGCGCTGGTTTGCAGTGGCTTCTGAAGCAATCGATGCGATTACGGGAAGCAGAACTCCCACCGATGTGTCATTACGGGAGTGCTTTGGTTCCATTGTCGCGGCCGGCAACATGACCTTTAGATGGACAGGAAGACTGCCCGGGGTCTGGTGTGCCTCGGAGCGCGTAGGAACGAAAGGCCCGCTATGCGTCATCTGCCCATTGCCCGTCCCGCGGCTGCCCTGATTGCAGCCTGCATGATGACTACCACGCCGTTCGCCTTGTGCCAGACTCCGGCGACTCCGGCTGCTGCAGCACCTGCTGTCATGATCCCGGCAGGCGCGCAGGCGGTTGCCGCGGCTTCGACGCCGGAAGCGCTGACTGCCGAGCTGGTGGGCAAAACCTTCTACCTGCGCGGGTTTTACCAGGACGACAAGCTGGAGTTTGCGATGGACGGCAAGCCGGTCGGGAATCCGCAGCGGGGTTCGTTTGCATTGAGCGGCGTCGAAATCGACAAGGTGAAATTCAACAAGCACTCGATGGAGATCGAGGCGCATCGGGTGGGACTGCACTTCTTCGGGGCGTTGCCGTATGAAGACGACACGAAGCCATTTGAGCGGATCAAGGTGGATCCGAAGAAGTCGATGCATATCGAGGTGGACCGGCTGGTGATCGAGCCGGAAAAGAAGAAGAAAAAGAAGGACGAAAAGAAAGACGATAAGGACAAGAAGGACCACCCGGCGATCGCGAGCGAAAAGCAAACCCCTGGGCCTGCCGCGAAGGACAAGCAGGATGAGCCGGCGGTGGCCGCCGCGGCGCCAGCGACGCCGGCGCAGCCCTCTCCTGAGCACGATCCACGGGTGAGCTTCCTGCAATTGTCGAAGGCGTTGAACGTGATGTTCGCGCCGGCACTGGACGAATCGGTGATCGCGACCCTGCCGGCCTATTGGCAGAACTACTTTGCCACCAAGGCTGGCAAGGCGCGCGCGCAACGCGTGGATGCAACAGCGCTGCGGCCGGGCGGAGACGTGAAGCCGCCGCGGCTTCTGACAACGATCGATCCGACATCGAACGAATACGCGCAGAGGAACAACATTGCGGGCATGGTGTTTCTGCAGATGGTGGTGGATGCGAGCGGCCGTCCCGGCGACGTAACGATTGTGCGGCCCATCGGCTTCGGGCTGGATGAGGAGGCGGTGGGTGCTGTGCAGCACTCGCAGTTCCGGCCGGGCACGCTGAATGGAAAACCGGTGCCGGAACTGGTGAACCTGCAGGTGACCTTCCGTATTTATTCCAACCGGACGAAGCCGCGCCCGGGCGCACCACAAGCCGCGCCAACGCCGACCGAAGTGGCGCCGAAGGAAACGCCACGGATGCCGCGCTCGAACGCGCCGGTGCTGGCGTCGCTCGATCCAGACAGCAACTGAATGCGCTTCGCTCTTTGGTAGAGTGAGCGAGTGAGCCAGAGCTTTCTCGATCTCATCCGGAAGGGCAAGACGCAGGAGATTGCGGAATGGGTTGAGGATGATCCGCAGATAGCAGAGAGCCGGGACGCCCAAGGCGTCTCGGCTTTGCTTTTGGCGGTGTATACCGGGCAGACGAAGATTCGGGATTTCCTGCGCTCCGGGTTGGAGCTGGACTTGCCGGAAGCGGCCGCGGTGGGCGATGTGGAGCGGTTGCGCGAGCTACTGGGCAGCGATCGGGCGATGGCAGAGGAGCGGGCGAACAGCCGTTCGGCGGACGGATGGCCGCTGCTGCACCTGGCCGCCGCGTTTGCGGATGAGCCGACGGTGCAGCTGTTGCTGGATGCCGGCGCGGATGTGAAGCAGCTCTCCGAGACCCCGATGCGCAACCAGGCGCTGCATGCAGTACTGGCGCTGTCGAAAGATGCAGCGGTGACGCGGTTGCTGATCGAACGCGGCGCGGATGTGAACGCGGCGCAGACGGCCGGGTATCGCCCGCTGCACCAGGCGGCCGTTACGGGTCGCGAAGACTTGGTGAGGATACTGCTGGATGCGGGCGCGGACAGGACGGCGCGGTGCGATCGCGGGAAGACGCCGGCAGAGTATGCGCGCGAGCGCGGGTATGATGCGGTCGCGGCGATGCTGGACTAGCCTGCAGGCAGACGAGCCTTTGGCGCGTGTAGCTGGGTTCGCTTCCTTTGGTCGCTCACGCACGCATCGCAACTTGACTCTTTCATTTTGACTACCGAAGTGAAAGGCAGTTTCTTTTGCTCTGGCCGAGAAGAGGAACCTGTCGGATGGTGCTAGCCGCCGGCTTTTACGGCATCGAGCTTGGCGAGCATGTCTTTCACCCAGGCGTCGTCGGAGCCGTAGCCGATCTGTGTCCATTCCCAGGCGCCTTTCGGGTTGAGCACCCAGTTCTGCGGGATGGCATAGCCATTGAGCAAGTTCACGACATAGGAGTAGGCGGGCACGACGGGAAAGGTGTAGCCCTTCTCTTTCATGAAGGGTTCGACGAGGCCGAGGTCTTCGTCGATGTTGAAGGTGAGGATCTGGAAGTCGGAGCGGTTCTTCGCCTGCTCGTAGAGCTTTTGCAACTGCGGCAGTTCCGCATTGCAGGGGCCGCACCAGGTAGCCCAGAGATTGATGAGCACGACCTTACCGTTGAGGGATTTCGTGGTCCAGGTCTTGCCGGATAGGTCGGCGAGTTGGAAGTCGGGGAGTGTCTTGGTGGGCTTCTCCCAGCGTGCTTCATCGGTCTTTGCGGCGTTTGGCGCAGTGGTGGGCGCGCTCCATGCGGACCATGCGACTTCGGTGCCGCCGAGTCTGGTCCAGAGGGCGTGCGCTTCGTCGGTGAGTTCGTCGGTGAGTTTGCCGCGTTCATACGACGGCGGCTTGGGACGGCTGCGAAGAGCGAGTTGATAGTAGCCGAGACCATCCTGCTGACGGCCTTCGACGGCGGCGAGGCGAGCACGGCGGAGCCAGTAGGCGGATTCGTCTTTGTCATCTGCGGCGCGCGGAGCTTCGATGGAGGCTTTCATCTCGGGCGTGATTGCGGCGGGACGGTTGGCGCGCATGGCGGCGAGGAGTACCTGGCCGTCCATATACCTGGCCCACTTCGCCATCTCCTCGGCGTGTTCCTTCAGGTCGGCTTCGCTGTGATCATCTTCCGCAGCGTAACCTGCACCGGCGCGATCCGACCACTTTCTGGACTCTTCCAGATATTCCAGCGCCTTCTCGGGCTTCCACTTGTGCTCCAGCAGATAATTTGCCGCCGCGCTATTCGCATTTTCGCGAAAGAACGGAGGCCAGTACGTCGCCCCTGCATTCAGGTATCGGGTGACGAGGTCGACGCCCTGCGTCTCCGAGAGCGCGTCATCGTTCTGCATCGCGAAGAAACGGAAGATGTCCGGCGGGAAGTTGTCGTCCGGATATTGTGAGATCGACGCCACTTGCATGGCCCTAAAAGCCTGGTTGTAAGTTTTCCAGGCAGCGGTGTCTTTCTGGTCCGCCGGCTCGGGGTGTGCAGCCTGCCACCGCTTGAACGTGATGCGCTGCGCTTCTCCGGAGTGAGGATACGCGGCAATCAGCGCGTCCTCTTTCGCGCGGATGCTCTCCGGAGCAGCGCCGGCCTGCTTGCTGCCCTTGATCAGGAGTTGCACCCACGCCGCATTCGGATGGGGATTCGCGTGCTCGAGGCGCTGCAGGTCTGTGGCAACCTGCTGACGCAGCGCGGGGAACTCTTTCGGCGATGTGGCGCGGAACTCCATGCCCCAGAGAAATTCGTAATCTTTCAGACGCTCTGGGTCTTTTGCCTTCTCAAGAGACGCGCGGTTCGCCTTGGCTACCCTCGCTTCCAGCTCAGGGATCTTCACCAGCATCCAGTATGCGTAGTCGTCCTGCGAGATTGGGCAGGCGGTGAAGAACTTCGTTAGTTGGTCAGTGAACTTCTGCTTGTCGGCAAACTTGCCGCTGGAATAAATCTGCGCGAGGTCGAGCGAGGGCCAGACGAAGGCCGGGGCGAGCGATTGCGCCTTTTCGAGCATGCGGATGCTTTCCGGCGTATCGGTTCCGCGGAGTGCGCTGGCATAGAGATATAAAGCGAGCGGATCATCGGGATGAGCGGCTTGCTGTGCGTGGAGCTGCTTCTGGAGGGTGGTCAACGGGTCGAGATCGTATTCGCGCATGTTTTGCGCGTCGACGATCAGGCGGCGCCAGGGTAGGACCTCGCGGGGATATTTCGCTATGAGGCCGGAGAGGACGTTCTGTTTGCGCTCCTGCTGTTCCTGGTAGGAGAGGTGGCGGAACTCTTTTGATTCGAGCTGGTCTTTGATGATTTTGCGGAGCGCGGCGGGGGCTTCGCAGCCGGGCAAGGAGACTTGTTCGGTGTGCGCTGACGGTACCGCAAGCAAGGCGAGAAGGAGGAGAGCAAAAAGCAAACGCCGCATGGGACCCTCCGGGCCGATAGACGGAAGGATCGACAGGGCGCTCCAGAAATGTCAAGCCGGCGGGCACAAATTACCGCGGGACTGGGCCGGGCGGCTATTCGTAGGCGAGGGCGTCGATGGGGTCTTTCTGGGCGGCTTTCCAGGCGGGGTAAAGTGCTCCGAGCAATGCGCCGATAAAGGCTAGTGCAGCGGTATAGATCATCCAGGGCGCTTCGACCGGAAAGGGCAGCGTGGGAAAGCGCTGGCTGAGGATGCCCTTGATGACGAAGGTAAGGGCAAGGCCGACGATGATGCCGGCTATGGAGAAGATGGCGGTCTCGCGCAGCACGACATTGACGATGTAGAGCTTCGAGGCGCCGAGGGATTTGAGGATACCGATCTCGCGCGTGCGCTCGAGCACGGCTGTGTACATGGACTGGAAGATGACCAGGAAGCCGACGATGAAGGCGATGGCGATGACGACGCGGAGCGCGATGTTGAAGCCGGGCAGGCGCTCGGGCGTCATCTGGGAGAGCATCTCCTCGACGGTGTGGACCTGGTATTCGCTGAGTCCGGGGGTGTTGTGGATCTCGTCGCGGACGAGGTTTTGGTTCGCGGGGTCATCGGTCTTGACGTAGAAAAACGACGCGTTGTTCTCGGCGCCGTTGAACGCGCCGAGGGTGCGGATGGGGACGAATTTGCGGCCGCCCTTGCCGTGCTCGACGATGCCGCAGATGCGGAAGGGGTGATTGAAGACCTGCATGGTGTCACCGACTTGGTACCCCTTGTCGCGGCGGGCGGCATAATCGTCGATGATGACGTCATTGGGCCCCTGGAAGGGGGTGCCGGATAGGAACTTGAAGGGGCGGAGGTCGTTGTAGCTGGCGAAGTCGATGCCCAGGATGCTTTCGACTGACCCGGCGGTGTTGAGCTGGGAGATGACCGGACTCACAACGGCAACGTGGGGGAGCTTGCGGACGATGTCGGCGACTTTGGCGGGAACGGGCGCGCCGCCGATAGCGGTAATGAAGCTGGCATTCGGCGGCTGGATGACCATGTCCGCTCCGACGCCGAGGGTGCTGGCGCGGCTGCCATTCACCTGGCCGATGAAGACGCCGGTAATGGAGAGGATCATGATGACTTCAATGGCAACAGCCAGAATGCTGATGGCAACGCGGATCGGCCGATGGATCAGATTGCCGAGAACCAGCTTGTTCATAAGGGGAGTGTAACAAAGCAGTTACGGTTGGTTGATACCTTATGGGTGATGGGCGTAATGCCCGGAAAGTGGTGGTCTCGTGGGTCAGGAAAAGGCGTACCGTTGGTCACGATCTTTGGTAATAGACCACTCAGCACGCCTTTTACACGGCGGGAGCCCCGGGCCCAAATCAAGAAGCTGTATGGACCCCCGACGGAATCGGAAAGGCGCCAAGGTGTAAAGCATGGGAAGCTTTGGAGCGGACCTGAAGAAAGCCAGAGAAGCAAAGGGCGTGGCAATCGAAGCGATCGCCGCGGCGACGAAGATCACCACGCGGTACCTGCAGGCAGTGGAGCAGGAGCACTTCGACCAGCTACCGGGCGGCGTCTTCCGCCGGAGCATTGTGCGCAGCTACGCACGCGCGGCCGGTCTGGATGAAGAAGAGTGGGTGACGCGGTATCTCGACGTTTCCCACGAGAACACCGGCCCGACTGAAGAAGACCAGGCGTGGATGGCGTTCGCAGAGAATGTGGGCCGCTCACGCGGCGGCGAAGGACATGCGAACAGCTCGATGGCACGCTGGGCGGGCGTAGTTGCCCTGCTGCTGCTGGTCATGGGCATGAGCTGGTTTGTGTGGGGCTACGTGCATAATAAGGCCGCAGCAGCCTCGAAGAGCGCGGCGGTTTCGTCGGCTCTCACGACCCAGGCGGCTACGGCGACCGCGTCTTATTAGCTGCTGATTTTTTATGACGGGCGCCCGCCCGCTGCTGTTTTTTCTGTTTCCCTGCTGACACTTCCTGCTTTTCGACTGCGTAGTGCAGTTGCACGACGCCGTCGGGGTACTTCGTCGAGTCGATGAGCCGGAGCGGCACCGTGCGATGGCGGGGCGCGAGCAGTGGGATTCCTTCGCCGATCATCACCGGAATGACATGCAGAATGAACTCGTCGATCTCGCCTTCATCGAGGAAGGAGGCGATGATACCGCCGCCGCCCATCATCCAGATGTCCTTCCCCTTTGCGGCACGAAGGCGTGTCGCGAATGCCTTGACCGGAGCGCTGGTGATTTCAACGGCGGGTGGGGCGTCCGACGGAGAGAGCGTGCGAGAGAAGACATAGTTCTTGACGCGGGCATCGAAGGCGGAGCCGGGGATTCCCTTCGCCTGAAAATCGAGAGCCATCTCGTAGGTCTTTCGCCCGAACACGATCGTGTCGATGGACTTGTAGAAATCGCCCATGCCGTAGCCGCCCTTCGGCTCCGGCCGATCGAGCCAGTCGACCGAGCCGTCGACGCGGGCGATAAAGCCGTCGGCACTGACGGCGCCCAAGAAGATGATTTTGCGTTTGTGTGGCATGGCGACTCCGGGAGCGGAGAAATGCTAATCCCAATGGCTCCGCGCGAGCTACAGGTAAGTGCAAAGCGGGGCTGCTAGGCTGTCTGCAACGATGGCTGCATCAACGCCGATACGAATCTCTTCCCCGCTCCGGCGATTTTCTTCTCTGTTGTTATGGCTGTTGAGCGCAGCGCTGATCGGTTGCAGCGTCATTTTTGTGGTGATGACACGGCACTGGCCGATGGTGGGCGATGCGGCACTGCTGCACTATGACGTTTTTCTGATGCAGCATGGATGGGCGCCTTATCGCGATTTCCTGGACATTAATATGCCGGGAGCGTACTGGGCGACAGCATTGGCCATGCATCTTCCCGGCCAGCCCGACGTTGCGTGGCGAATCTTCGATCTTGCTCTTGTTGCATTGGCCGGATTGGGCTACTACATCATCGCGAGGCCTTATTCGCGGTTTGCTGCACTCTTCGCAACGGTGATGCTGCTGCTGGTACATGGGCAGGACGGCGTACAACAGGCGGGACAGCGCGATCTGGTGATCGCGACGCTGCTGATTTTGGCGTTTGCCGCTCTGCTAGAGGCGATGCGGCAGAATCGCTGGGCCTATCTGCTTCCCTTCGGAGTCGGCGTCGGGTTAGCGGCGACGATCAAGCCGACAGCCGATCCGCTGGGATGGCTGCTGCTTGCGATGGTGCTGGTCTATCGCGCGCGAACACGGAACGTGGACCGTTCGGTGACGCTCGGCTGGGCTGCCGCAGGCCTGGGCGCGATGACGATCCCAATTGCGGCGATGGCGCTGTGGCTGGCGCGGAAAGGCGCATGGCGAGCATGGATTGCTACGGAGCGGCTGATTCTTCCTTACTACGCGACGGCGGACCGACGGCCGCCGGGCTTCACCTTTATGCACAGCATCTCGCCGCTGGCCGCGCTGGTGATGTTATGGCTGGTGTGCCTTGCCCTGCGCGGGCCTGCGTGGCCGCGGTTTGAGCGGCTGCTTGCTGCGACAGCTGTCGTTGTCAACCTGATTGCATTGCTGGCGCAGGGTAAGGCGCTCCCTTACCAGCGATATCCGATGATGGTCTTTCTGCTGCTGCTGATTGCGCTGGACCTGAGCACTGCGTGGCGCAGAAATGATGGAACACGCCGGGCGGCGCGCTGTACGGCACTTGCGGGCCTGTGCTGCGGATGTCTCGTAATTGCGCCACTGGCGCTGGCGCGCGTGCATCGATTCGTCGGAAAGCGGCAGCAGTTCGATCGCATGCTGGCTGCCGATCTGCGCGCAGTGAATGGTGGTGAGGTGAACGGACGAGTGCAGTGCCTGGATACGATTCAGGACTGCCTGCCTACGATGGACACGATGCGCCTGATCCCGGCGAACGGGATTCTGGCCGATCAGGCGCTCTTGGATCCACACAGGCTGCCCGTAGTAGAGATCCTGCGACAGCGTTTCGAGCAGGCAGTCACGGCGCGGCCACCGCTGGTGATTGTCGCGGTGAGCGGATATTTTCTCGACGGCAGCAGCGGCTATCGCAAGCTGGATTCGTGGCCCGGATTTCATCGGTGGCTCGATGCCAACTACACGCTCGCGGTGGAGCGGCCATCGCAGGGCGAGGTGCGATGGTGGAGCAGGCCGCAGCCGGAGCCTGGATATCGGCTGTATGTTCTGAAAGGCACGCCCATGGCATGGAACCGTTGAGCGCGGAATTCCTTCCGTTAACAGCGGTTTCCCGCGTTTCGCGACGTGGACCTTTGCCGTGTCTTCGCGGGGTCTGTTACGGTACAAGAGCAGCCCTAGACGCTTCTTGTTGGGGCTGACTGCCCCGTTGCATTCGACCCCTGAATGAATCCCAAGCACATTCGGTCCGGCTGGGCAGAGAAGTAGGTATAGGAGGAAGCTGCATTGTCACAACCACGCGATAAGTTTTTGTTCACCTCGGAGTCGGTGACCGAAGGGCATCCCGACAAGATTGCCGATCAGATCTCCGATGCGATTCTCGATGCCTGCCTGGAGCAGGACCCCTTCAGCCGCGTTGCCTGCGAGACGCTGACCTGCACCGGGCTGGTGGTGATTGCCGGCGAGATCACGACCCAAGCCTATGTTGATTTCCAATCCCTGGTGCGCGGCACCGTGGCCGCGATCGGCTACGACAATGCGCTGTACGGCTTCGATTCCAATACCTGCTCGGTGATCTCGACGATCAACAAGCAATCCGGCGACATTGCGATGGGCGTGGATACGGGCGGAGCGGGCGACCAGGGCATGATGTTCGGCTATGCGACGAACGAGACGGAAGATCTGATGCCGGCGCCGATCTCGCTGGCGCACAAGTTGACGCAGCGATTGACTGAGGTTCGGAAGAATGGACTGATGTCGTACCTGCGGCCGGATGGCAAGAGCCAGGTGACGGTGGAATACGACTCGAACGGCAAGCCGGTGCGCGTGGATGCAGTGGTGATCTCCACGCAGCATGCCGAGCACGTGACGAACGACGAGCTGCGGCGCGACATTCTGAAGAACGTGATCCAGGCAGTGATTCCGGCGAAGCTGCTGGACCAGGACACGAAGTACCACATCAATCCGACGGGACGGTTCGTGATCGGCGGGCCGATGGGCGACACCGGACTGACGGGACGCAAGATCATTGTGGACACCTATGGCGGCATGGGCCGGCATGGCGGCGGCGCCTTCAGCGGCAAGGATCCGACAAAGGTTGATCGCTCGGCCGCATACATGGCGCGCTACATCGCGAAGAACATTGTGGCTGCCGGGCTTGCAGACCGTTGCGAGGTGCAGCTTGCCTACGCGATCGGCGTACCGGAGCCGGTGAGCGTACTGGTGGATACATTCGGCACGGGCAAGGTGAGCGAAGTGGAGCTGCAGAAGCTGATCCGCGAAAACTTCTCGTTGACGCCGAAGGGCATCATCGAGTCGCTGGACCTGCGCCGGCCGATCTACAAGAAGACGGCTGCTTACGGCCACTTCGGACGCAAGGAAAAGGACTTCCGCTGGGAAGCCACGGACAAGGCAGAGGCGCTACGCGAGGCGGTAAAGGGCACCGCAGTGGCGACGAAGGCCTGATCGGGTAACTCAAGTCGTACGAAGGCCCATCTCGTTGTGAGATGGGCCTTTTTGCTTTTACAAAACGATGACTACTTTCCCTTCATCCGCTGGCCTATGATGCGGAGGCTGGGGGAGTTCGGATGCGTGGACGTTTGGGGCAGCTGGCCCTGGCAGGCGCGGCGTGGATGGCAGCGTTTGCCGTGATGACGACGGGCTGCGGCTCTTCTAAGACGCAGACGCCCGCGCCGCAGGCAGATTTTTCCCTGGTGAGTTCTCCCTCCACGCTCTCGCTCACCGGCGGCTCGGTGGGGCAATCCATTCAGGTGACCGTGACAGGCACGAATGGATTCGCCGGGCCGGTGGCAGTGACGGTTTCAGGGCTGCCGGCCGGGGTGACGGCGAGTCCAGGCAGCCTGAGCGTGGCGGCGGGCTCGCCGCAGAAGATGACGCTGGCGGCGGACGCGACGGTAAAGGCGGGCTCCGCAAATGTGACGCTGACCGGAATCGCGGGCGCGCTGACCCACACGGCAACTGTTGCATTGACCACTGTGGCGGCTCCGCCTCCGCCGACGGCCCCGGATTTTACTCTAACGGTGACGCCGGCATCGGAGACGATTGCCCCGAGCACGAGCGGAGCTGCGCTTTCGGTGGAAGCCAGCGGCATGAACGGCTTTGCCTCGGCGGTCCATGTGACGCTGAGCGGCTTGCCGGCCGGGGTGACGGCGAATCCTGCAGCGTTGACGCTGACGCCGGTAGCCGCGCAGAACGTAACGCTGACGGCATCGGCGACTGCGGCAATTGGCGCGGCTACGGTGACGTTTACCGGGACGGCTGGTTCCCTGTCCCATGCGGCGACGCTGGCGCTGACAGTCGCGACGCCAGCGATTCCGGATGTGACGACGTATCACTATGACAATGCGCGAGACGGACTGAATGCGCAGGAGACGCTGCTGACGCCCGCGAATGTGAACAGTGCGACTTTCGGAAAGCTGGGATTCTTCGCGGCTGACGGCAAGGTGGATGCGCAGCCGCTTTATCTGGCGGGATACAACATAGGCGGCGCGGCGACCGATGTGCTCTACGTGGCGAGCGAGCATGGCAGCCTTTACGCATACAACGCTGACATGGGCGCGCCGATATGGACGGTATCGCTGCTGGGCGCGGGCGAGGGGCCGAGCGACGATCATGGCTGCGGGCAGATTACGCCGGAGATCGGGATCACTTCCACGCCGGTGATCGACCGCGCGAAGGGCGTGATCTTCGTCGTAGCGATGAGCAAGGATGGCTCGAGCCACTATCATCAGCGGCTACATGCGCTGAATTTGACGACGGGAGCGGAGATGATGGGTAGTCCGGTGGAGATCAGCGGGACTTACCCCGGGACTGGCGCGAATTCGCAGAACGGCAACGTGATCTTCGATCCGGGACAGTATGCGGAGCGTGCTGCGCTGCTTCTGCTGAATGGAACGATCTATCTCTCGTGGACATCGCATTGCGACATTCAGCCGTATACCGGATGGGTGATGGCCTATAACGAGGCGACGCTGCAGCAGACTGCGATTCTAAATCTGACTCCGAACGGGAGGGATGGGTCGATCTGGATGTCTGGCAATGGCCCGGCCGCAGATGCGCAAGGCAATATCTACTTCCTGGACGCGAACGGCACGTTCGACTCCGCCTTTGACGGCAATGGCTTTCCTGCACAGCAGGATTATGGAAACGCGATCATGAAGCTGAGCACGGCGGGCGGAAAACTGGCAGTTGCGGACTTCTTTGAGCCCTATAACACGGTCTCCGAATCGAATGCGGATATTGATCTGGGATCGGGCGGCGCGATGCTGCTGCCGGACATGATGGATGCGAACGGCACGGTGCGTCATCTGCTGGTAGGCGCGGGCAAGGATACGAATATCTATTTGGCTGACCGCGACAACCTGGGTAAGTTCGATCCAAGCAGTAACAGCAATATCTACCAGGAGCTGCCGAATGCGTTGGCAAAGGGGGCGTGGTCGTCGCCAGCATACTTCAACGGCACCGTGTACTACGCGGGACAGGGAGATATGCTGAAGGCCTTCCCGATGTCGCAGGCCCGGATGGCGGCGACGCCGTCGAGCCAGTCGGCGGCGGTGTTTCCGTACCCGGGCAGCACACCGAGCGTCTCGGCGAACGGGACACAGGACGCGATTGTGTGGGCACTGAAGAGCGATCTCTCTCAGCCCGGAGTTCTCCGCGCATACGATGCGTCGAACCTGGCCAAGGAACTCTACAACAGCAACCAGGCGGCGGGCGGACGCGACAGTTTCGGCAACGGGAATAAGTTCATTACACCGGTGGTTGTGAACGGGAAGGTGTTCGTCGGAACGCAGACGGGCGTGGCGGAGTTCGGGTTGCTGCCCTGATTAATCCCGGCAGCACATATATGCTGACCTGAAGCTGCCATTCTTCCTGTCGGAGAACGCCTGTGTTTTCACGCTCTGCAGTTCGATTTCGTGGCGCGCTGTTGCTTCTTGCACTGCTGTTGTTCGCGTTCCCGCTGCTGCGAGCGCAGTCCGCGCCGACGCCGCGCGTGATCGGCTTCATGACGGATTTCGATGTGAAGGATGATGCGGTGGGCATCTGTAAGGCGGTGATGCTCGGGATCGCGCCGGATGTGCGGATCGTCGACATCACGCACCAGGTGAAACCGTTCGATATTGCGGAGGCGGGGCGCTTTCTCGCCGGATCGGCGCCTTACTTTCCGCATGATGCTGTGTTCGTCGCGGTGATCGATCCGACAGTCGGAAGTGCGCGGAAGGCGATCATCGTGAAGTCGAAGTTGGGGCAGTACTTTGTGCTGCCGGATAACGGGATGATCACGCAACTGGCCGACCGCGATGGCCTCGATGGTGCGCGGGAGATTACGAATCCGGCGTGGATGATCGGGGCGAAACTGTCGTCGACATTCCACGGGCGGGATATCTTCTCGCCCGCGGGTGCGCACCTGGCGCGGGGCGATGACTGGACACAAGTGGGGCCGCCGATTGAGGTTGCGAAGCTGGTACGACTGAAGAGCAACACGGCAATTCTGGGAGCTGATGGATTGCATGGCCAGGTGATTGGGACGGATGGACCCTTCGGCAATCTGGTGACAAATGTGTCGGCGGAGACATTTGCGAAGCTCGGCTACAAACTGGGCGATCATGTGCCGGTTACGATTGCCGGCATTCCTTATGAGCTTCCGTTTGTAAAGACGTTCAGCGATGTTCCGTCAGGCCAGGGATTGCTGTATATCGACTCGCGCGGGCGGTTGAGCGTGGGGATCGATCAGGGCAACTTTGCGGCAATGCGCCATGTCGCGCCTCCGGTATCGCTGGAGATTGCTGCAAAGCACTGATTGGATAATTTCGCGCTTCTACAGCAAGAACCGGAGCGCGCCAGCAATTGGAAGAGCGCAGTATTCTGGCATGGCGACATTACAGATGGTTGCAACGACAGTGAAAGTAGTGAAGGCGAAGGCGGCGTTCGATGCCGAGGTCGCATGGCAGCGAGTGCAGGGGCGCGACGCTTCGGCGGACGGAAGCTTCGTCTACGCAGTGGAGACGACGGGGATCTTCTGCCGCCCGAGCTGCCCGAGCCGCCGGCCGGCACGGCAACATGTGCGGTTCTTTGGCACCGCGCAGGCTGCGATTGCGGCAGGTTATCGCGCCTGCCGGCGCTGCCATCCAGCCGGGCAGCATGCAGAAGCAGAGATGGTTCGCCTGATGTGCGACTACCTGGAGCGGCATGTAGACCGGGCGGTGACGCTACAGGAGCTGGGACGGCTGACGAAGATGAGCCCGTTCACGGTGCAGCGCATGTTTGAGCGCGTGCTTGGGGTGAGCCCGCGCCATTACCAGATCAACCGGCGGCATGCGCTGCTGCGCGACCGACTGGCCGGCGGCAGCACGGTGACGGATGCGATCTACGAGGCGGGGTTCAGCTCGTCGAGCCGGATGTACGAGAGCGCCGAACGGCGCCTGGGCATGCGGCCGGAGCGCTTCCGCAAAGGTGGGCTGGGCGAACAAATTGGCTTCCTGATTGCGGATTGCCCGCTGGGCAAGGTGCTGGTGGCAGCAACGACGCGCGGGCTGTGCGCGGTGACGCTGGGCGATGATGCCGATGAGATGGAGCGGGAGCTCCGCGAGCGCTTCCCTGGTGCCGAGATTGCGGAGGCGTCGACGGAGGACGAGCGGCTGGGCGCGACGGCGCGCGCGGTGATCTCGCGCATGACGGAGCATCCCGTCGCGCTGGATCTGCCGCTGGATTTGCGCGCGACGGCATTTGAACAGCGTGTATGGAGGCTGCTGCAGACGATTCCGCGGGGTGAAACGCGAAGCTACTCGGCAGTGGCGGCAGAGCTTGGGCAGCCCCGGGCGGTACGGGCGGTGGCGCGGGCGTGCGCGCGGAATCCGTTGGCGCTGGTGGTGCCGTGCCATCGCGTGGTGGGCAAGAATGGGCAACTCACCGGCTATCACTGGGGCACGGAGCGGAAGGAGAAGCTGCTGAAGCTGGAGTCGGCGGGGACGAAGTGAAGAAGAGGAGATTGCCTTTTCTGCAATTACCCGAACTGGAGGTCGCTTCGCGTCGGTTGAATAGACCAACCCTACGCTCCGCGTAGGATGGGGCACCGGGCGGCTTCGCTAGGGCGACGATCTGGGTCTTTAACCGCGGGTGCGGACGGCGGCGGCGAGTTCGCGGAGCAGCGGTGTGGTGTCATCCCAGCCGATGCAGGCGTCGGTCATGCTCTGGCCGTAGACCAGTGGCTGGCCGGGAATGTGTTTCTGGCATCCCGCAACGAGATTGCTTTCGAGCATAACGCCGATGATGCGGCCATCGCCCGCGGCGATCTGAGCGGCGACATCGCGGCAGACGATGGGCTGGCGGGTGTGGTCCTTACGGCTGTTGGCGTGGCTGCAGTCAATCATCATGGCGGGGCGGAGACCAGCTTTGCTTTCGAGGCCACCGATGCGCTCCACGTTGGCAGCGTCGTAATTCGTAACGCCGCGGCCTCCTCGCAGGATGAGGTGGCAGTCGGGATTGCCGGCGGTGGCAAAGATGGCGGTCTGGCCGTCCTTGGTGTGGCCGATGAAGGTATGCGGCTGCCGGGCGGAGACGATGGCCTCAATGGCGATGCCGGCGTCGCCGGAGGTTCCGTTCTTGAAGCCGACCGGGCAGGAGAGGCCGCTGACGAGCTGACGATGGAGCTGGCTTTCCGTGGTGCGCGCGCCGATGGCGCCCCCGCTTACGAGCGCGGCGAGGTACTGCGGGGTGATGAGGTCGAGGAACTCGCTGCCGGCGGGAACGCCCATCTCGGCGAGGTCGAGGAGCAGGTTGCGCGCCATGCGCAGGCCGTCGTTGATCTGGTGCGACTCATCGAGATGGGGATCGTTGATGAGGCCCTTCCAGCCGATGGTGGTGCGCGGCTTTTCGAAGTAGACGCGCATGACGACGAGCAGATCCTGCGCGAGCTCGGCGGCGACCGGCTTGAGTTTGCGGGCGTACTCGAGCGCGGCGGAGGTGTCGTGGATGGAGCAGGGACCTACGACGACGATAAGGCGGCGGTCGTCGAAATTGAGGATTTTGAGAATCTGCTGGCGCGTCTGGTAGACGAGGTCGGCGGCGGCATCGGAAATGGGGCGCTCGGCTTCGAGGGTGAGGGGCGGATCGACAACATTGGCCGAGCGGATGCGGAGGTCGTCAATGGCGTGCTGCATGGGGATAGCGGGACTGGGCATGGCGAACGTTCTCTTAATTGTATCTGCCGCAAGCGTTAGAGCAGAATCAGCATAGGTATACCCGTCCAGCATCTATCAGGTTGGATTTTTTCCTGAAAAATCCAGCCCGGCATCTCCCGTGCTGGGTACAGTTGTGCTGATTCTGCTCTAGCCCGAAGTGCGCTCCAGGAACTCCAGCTTGTCCTCGCTGCCGATGACCACCCTAGTGGCAATGCCAAGGAAGAGCCCGTGCTCAACGACGCCGGTGGTGCGCTTGAGGGCGTCGGCTGCCTGTACCGGGGTGAGGCCGGATTCGATGAGCTTGCAATGCAGGATGAAGTGCTGGCCGTCGGTGAGATATGGCTCGCCATTGTCGTTTCTGCGCAGGTCGGACTGGAATCCCTGATCGAGCAGGCGACGTTGCGTGGTTTCCCAGCCGAAGGGCACAATCTCGACCGGCACGGTGAAGACGGACCCGAGGCGGTCGACGATTTTTCGCCGGTCGACGGCAACGAGCATGCGGCGGCTGGCGATAGCGACGATCTTTTCGCGAAGCAGCGCGCCGCCGTGTCCCTTGATGAGGTCGAGCGTGCCGAGCGCGACCTCGTCGGCGCCGTCGATGGTGAGGTCGAGCTGAGGCCGGCGAGCGAAGTCGGTGAGCGGAATTCCGAGCGATTCGGCCTGGCGATGCGACTGAATGGATGTGGCGATACCGACGATGCGAAGGCCTTCGTGAACGCGGCGACCGATCTCGTCAATGACCAGCGCGGATGTGGACCCGGAGCCGAGTCCAACGGCCATGCCGTCTTCGATCTGCGCGGCCGCCCATTCCGCGGCGCGGCGCTTTGCCGCCTGTGCGGGATCCGGGGATGTGATCTTGCTCATGCCCATTCGTCATATCACGGCGGTGGCAGATTGCTCCAGCCGCGGGTTAGTTGTGCGGCGCGGGCTGGGGCTGGGATGGGCTTGGGGGCGGGGTCTGTGACCCGCTCTGGGGCTGACCGGCCTGAGGGTTGCCGGAGGCAGGCTGCTGACTGTTCTTCGTAATGTCCTGGCCCTGGAATGTGATCTTGATGGAGGTGCCAAACTTCTTGTAGTTGGAGTATTTGACGATGGAGCGTACGTGCACGTCTTCCGTGGGGCCGTTCTTCCCATTGGTGAAGTGCAGAATGCCGTCGGCCTTGCTGTAGACGGGAAACCAGTAGCGCCCGTCAACCTGCTCGCGGTAGGTGGTGAACGGCAGGGAGAGGTCCTCGTGCCCGGGTCGGAGATCGTCAGGGACGTTCTTTGCGCTGACGACAACGATCTGGAGGTCGCGCTGATCGACCCAGATGCGGCCCAGGATGTAGCGCTGGCCCTTCTCCATCTTTTTGGGAGCGACGTCGAAGACGTAGGTGTCGATGTCGTCTACTTTCTGGCTGCCCACGTAATTGATGTTGTAGAGCGGGAGGTCTTCGGTGGTGAGCACGAAGGGGAGGCGGTGTTCGATGTCCGACATGTCGGCCGGGGTCATCATGATGCGCTCGAGGGTATTGGCGGGCGCGAAGGTGACGTGCTCCAGCTTGGCACCGGCGGTGTCATACGAGATCTCGGTGACCTGCTGATACTGGCCATCGACGTGGCCATCCTCGCCGATGGTTTCGATCCTGACGTTGCGGGTATAGGTGTACTGGTCCATCGCCTTGCGGAACTCGGATTCCTTGGCCGCGAATTTCAGGATGATCTGGTCCGGTGGAATGGAGGGAGTGGATTTATCGAGGGCACCATAGCCTGCGTCGGTAGGCTGCAATTGGGTGTATCCGACCTGGGCCTGGAGGCGCGGCAACGGAGCGAGAAAAAAGGCGAGCAGGCCGAACGCAAGCAGGCGGGACATGAACGGAGGTACCTCTTTACGGGGGACGTTCCTAACGAACCTAAACAGATAAGACGTTCCGGCGGCGAAAAAGACACGGCGGAAGAACCGCAGGCTGCCGGGAGGGGAACAGCATCAGAATAGCAGGGGCGGCCATAGAGGGTCGCCATTGCTGTTTGTGAAGGAGTTGAAGATGCCGCTGGTGCTGGTGCTGAATCCGGGCAGCAATTCGCTGAAGGCGGATGTGGTGGAGGTGAGAACGGAGCAGCGATTTGGCTGCGAGAGCACTACGCGAGTGGGCGCCATGGTGGAGAGCATCGGCAAGCAGAAGCCGGCACGGTTTTCGCGCATGCAGGGGCGGGAGACTGCCGATGCGAGGGACGTGGAGGCGAAGAATTTCACCGATGCGACGGGAGTCCTGCTGGAGTGGCTGCGCAAAGAGGCGGGCGAGCACGGGGCGGCCTATGACAACCTGGACCTGGCTGCGGTGCGGGTGGCGCATGGCGGCGTGCTTTTTGACAATCCCGTGCTGGTGGATGACAACGTGGAGCATGAGGTTGAGGCGCTGCAGCGATTCGCTCCGCTGCACAATGTGCGGTCGCTGGAGGTGATTCGCGCGCTGCATCAACATGCGCCGGAGATGAAGATCGCGGCGGGGTTCGATACATCGTTCTACCGAAAGATGCCGGAGATGGCGTGGCGCTATCCTCTGCCGCCGGACTTGGCGGACGAGCATGGCATTCGCCGCTATGGGTTTCATGGATTTTCGCATCGCTCGCTGATGGAGCGGTATGCGCTGGAAACGAAACGGCCTCTCAATCAGATACGGATCGTGACGCTGCATCTGGAAAGCGGGTGCTCCGCGACGGCGATTCGCGATGGCGTGGCGGTGGACAATTCCATGGGGCTGACGCCGCTGGAGGGATTGATGATGGGAACGCGCAGCGGCAGCGTGGATCCGTCGATTGTGCAGGTGCTGATCGAGCAGGCCGGAATGGATCTGGAAGGCGCGATGGAGACACTGAATAAGAAGTCCGGACTGTTGGGGGTGTCGGAAATTTCGCTGGATACGCGCGTGCTGATGAAGCACCTCGACAACCCGCGGGCCGCGCTGGCGATGGAGATGTTCTGCTATCGCGTGACGGAGCAAGTCGGCGCGTACCTGGCCGCGCTTGGCGGAGCGGAGGCGATCGTATTCGGCGGCGGTATTGGCGAGGATGAGCCGATGGTGCGCGCGCGGGTGTGTCGCGCCCTGCGCTGGGCCGGCGCGGAACTGGATGAGGAAGTGAACAAGGGCAGCATATTTCAGCCGGGGCAATTGAGCGTGCCCAATGCTGCGCTGGCCGTGTGGACGCTGCCGGCTGCCGAAGCTGCGCAGCTTGCGTTTGAGAGCGCGGCGCTGCTGTAAGGCGCGGTTTCGCCATTTTTTCGCTGTAAACTCGCGAAGCGCGGATACGTCTATGGGGGTGCATGGAAGACGTGATCGCGAATGCCATGACGGCGGATGAGCTCCCGGCAGCAACGGCAATCGAGGCGAGCGGGATCGAGGAGTGGATGCGCTTGTATCGGGCGCGTATCTTCCGCTACATCCTGTTTGCCACACGTGACGAGGACGTGGCCGAGTCGCTGACGCAGGACTGTTTTCTGCGGGCGCACATGGCGCGCGCAAGCTTTCGCGGCGACTGCTCGATGGCGACGTGGCTGATGCGGATCGCGGTCAACCTGGTACGCGACCATCAGCGGAGCATGAAACTGCGCTTCTGGAAGAAGGCCGCGATGCTGGATGCCGCGGAGATGAGCGACCGGCTGCCGGACATGAAGAGCTCGACCGAGCACCAGCTGATCGCGCGAGAGCGGGTGGCCACGGTGTGGCGGGCAGTGGAGACGTTGAGCGATCGGCAACGCAACATCTTTCTGCTGCGGTTTGTGGAGGAGCTGGAGCTGCCGGAGATTGCCGAAGCAATGGAATTGAATTTGAACACGGTGAAGTCACACCTGTACCGCGCATTGAGCGCTGTAAAGCAGCAGGTGGAGGAGGCGCGATGAACGAGAACACCGGAACGCATTTGGATCGGCAGGCCGTGCTTCGCTGGGAAATGGGCGACGCGACGGAAGCGGAGCGCAGGCACATGACGAGTTGCGCCGCGTGCCAGGCGGAGGCGAATCCGCTGAAGGACGCACTGCAGTGGTTTGGCGCGGCGGCGCGGGAATGGGGCGAGCAGAAGGCGGCGCTCTCTGTGCGCAGCACACGCGTTCGGCATGCGGCGGTGGTGAGCTGGCGAGTGTTGGCGGGAGTGTGCGCGGCGGCGATCATTGCGCTGCTGGTGGTGTTTGGAATCGGGCTGCCGCACGGGAAATCCAGGCAGGCCACAAATCACGCACAAGTGCAGCCGCAACAGGTGGAGCAACACCAGCAGCAGGAGATTGCAAGCGACGACGCGCTGCTGGAAGAAGTGGACCAGGCTGTTTCGCGGGAGGTGCCGGCGGCCATGCAGCCGCTGAGCTGGAGCGCGACCGGAGCAGTAAGCAGCGCGGCACGGCAATGAGGATTGAGAACGGTTTTTGAGGGGAGAAGAGGAACGATGCTTCGAATTATGAGAAACAGCGGCATGCGCTGGATGGCCATCGCGGCTTTGACGCTGGGCGTCCTGCCATTGATGGCTCAACCAAAGGCGACGAACGATGCGCCCCCGCCGGCGGCGCCCGGGCCGGGCATGGGCGAAGGGCCGATGTCGCCGCATCGCCCACCGATGGAGCGCGCCTTCCGCATGGGACCACGCGGCCGGTGGTGGAACAACGCAGACATTGCGCAGAAGCTGGGGTTGAGCGCGGACCAGCAGAAGAAAATGGATGACATTTTTCAGCAGAGCCGGCTCAAGCTGATCGACGAGCATGCCTCAGTCGAGAAGCAGGAAGCGATCCTGGAGCCGCTGCTTTCGGCAGAGCAGCCGGATGAGTCGCGCATCCTGGCGCAGATCGACAAAGTGGCGCAGTCGCGCGCGGAACTGGAGAAGGCAAATGCGCGCATGCTGCTGGGACTGCGCGGTGTGTTGACCACCGCGCAGTGGAAGACGCTGCAGACACTTGGACCGGAGAGGCATGAGCGCGTCATCATACGTCGCGACGACGGCCGCGGCCCGCGCGACCGGCGAATGCCCGATGGCCCTCCGGATGTGGGTCCGCCGCCCGCAGATGTGCCTCCGCCGGGCGGTCCAGGAGAGTTACAGTAAAGCCGCTAAAGTCAAGTAGAGCGCGGAGACCTGACCGGTCTCCGCATTTTCTTTTGCTATGGATCGCGGAGGCGAGCGGGTAGGATAAGGAGTCCTGCAAACTCCCCTTGCGAGTTCGAGATGCGTTTTCGCTTGTGCGCCGGTCTTCTGCTTCTTTTGCTTTTGCCGGTGAGTATTTATGCGCAGGCGCCGCCTCCGCCGCGGCGGCCGATGACCTTTGAAGACCTGCAGCGCATGCGACGGCTCGACGATCTTTCGCTTTCGCCGGATGGCCGATGGGTGCTCTTCGCAGTGACAGATGTTGATCTGCAACAGAACCGGAAGACTTCGCATCTGTGGCTGGTGGCGACGGGTGTCGGATCGAAGCCGATGGAGGAGAAGCCGATCACGGCATCGCTGCCGGGCGAAGGCCGCGGGCGTTTCTCTCCGGGTGGCACGCAGGTGCTGTTTCAAAGCTCTCGTGACGGCGAACAGCAGGTGTATGTTGCGGAGTTCGATCCTCGCAGCGGCACGCTCGGTGAGGCGCGGCAAGTGACGCATGCGGCCATGGGCGCGGACGGAGCACTGTGGTCGCCAGATGGGAAATCCATCCTCTATACCTCGTCGGTATATCCAGAATGCACCGGCCCGGATGAGGAGAGATGCAACGCCGAGCATGCGAAGAACAAGACAGACAGCAAGGTGAAAGCGCAGATCTTTACGCATCTGTTGTTCCGGCACTGGAATGCCTTCACCGGCGAACGGCGTTCGCACCTGTTTCTGCAACCGGTGAACGGCGGCGCGGCGCGCGACCTGAACGCTGGCGACGAGCACGACGTTCCGCCGTTTTCGCTGGGAGGGCCGGACCCGTATGCATTTTCACCGGACGGCAAGGAGCTGACGTACGAAGAAAAGACCGATCCCATGCCGGCGACTTCGACGAATGTGGAGTTGTGGACGCTGAGCCTGACGAACGCGGCAGCCAAGCCGGTGAAGATTTCGACCAGCGCCGGCGGCAATCTTACGCCGGTGTACTCGCCGGACGGGAAGTACATTGCGTGGCGCTCGCAGGCGCGCAACGGATATGAAAGCGATCGATTTCGACTGGCTCTTTACGATCGCATGACGAAGAAGATCACGCTGCCGATGGATGACTTCGACCGCTGGGTCGACGAGTTGACCTGGGCGCCGGATTCGCAGAGCATCTACTTCACCGCGGGCGACGAGGGAGAGGAGCCGATCTTCCAGCTGGACCTTGCGTCAGGCCAGCGCAGCTACATCGCGCGGCGCGGCGAGTATGGCGACCTGCACGCGACGCCCGACAACACGCACATGGTTGCCAGCCGGATGACGGTACGCAGGCCGGCGGAGATCACGCTGCTGAATCTGACGGAGGAGTCGTTCCCGCGGAAGGCACGCGCCTCCAAACCCGCGTTGCAGGTGCGTCGTGAGCGAAGCGCGAGGCGAGCGCCGCAGGCAGAGCCTTCCGACGTGACCGAGCAGCCATTGACTCGGTTGAACCGCACGCTGCTGAGCGAACTGGACATTCCAGACATGGAGCATTACTGGTTTCGCGGGTCGGGCGGTACGCGGGTGGAAGGATTTGTAATCCGGCCACCGGGCTTTGACACAGAAAAAAAGTATCCAGTGAAGTTCCTTATGCATGGCGGGCCGCAGGGCGCGTGGGGCGATAGCTGGAGCTATCGATGGAATGCAGAGCTGTTCGCAGCGAGCGGCTATGCGGTGGTGATGGTGAATCCGCGGGGTTCTACCGGATACGGACAGGCGTTTGCAGACGGAGTCAACGGCGACTGGGGAGGTCGGCCTTACATAGACCTGATGCGCGGTCTGGATGCGGCGGAAGCGCAGTTCCCTTTCCTGGACAAGACGCGCGAATGCGCGTTGGGTGCGAGCTATGGCGGATATATGGCGAACTGGATCCTGGGGCATACGGACCGGTTCCGTTGCCTTGTGTCGCATGACGGCATGTTCAATCCGGAATCGGCCTACGGCACGACGGACGAACTGTGGTTTAACGAATGGGAATTCAAGGGAACGCCGTGGAGGAACCGCTTGAATTACCGGCGATGGTCTCCGATGCTCTCGGCCGCGCGCTTCAAGACGCCGACACTGGTGGTGCACAGCCAACTGGATTACAGACTGGATGTGAGCGAGGGCTATCAGCTCTTCACGACACTACAACGGCTGAATGTGCCGTCGGAGATGCTGTACTTTCCCGATGAAGGCCATTGGGTGCTGAAGCCATTGAACTCGCAGCTCTGGTACAAGACGGTGAACGAATGGTGCGACCGCTGGACGCAGGACGCAGCGAAATGACGGGGTGAGTATGGGGCCGGGACCGAAGAAGTCGCGCGAGCCGTTGACGCAAGCCGCACTGTTCGACTATGCAACGGCTTCTCTTGGACGGCGCGCGCAGACCGTCGCGGAGTTGAAGCGCAAGATGC
>DASVAI010000064.1:0-4375 GCA_036376445.1 Acidobacteriaceae bacterium | reverse complement strand
GCTAGATCAGGAATGGCGGCGGCGATTTCGAAGACGGGAAGATGCTGAAATGTAACTCCAGGCAGTCTGGTGTGCGAGGCCACCAGCAACGCATTGAGCGCATCGAGCGTGATGTGCCGCAGATCGCGAAGCGGGAGCAGGCTCAGCTCGGTCGCCTTGCGGCGAGCAACTTCCGTCATGGCCTCATCGAGCGAGGCCGCCCTCCCGCGGAGCAGGTAGGTGACGACGGGGGCAGGATGCAGTTGTGCGCGCAATTCGTTGGCTGAGGCGCCGATTTGAAGCAGGTCGGCGCCGGCAAGGGCCTGCAAAGCGTTTGCGCTGTCGAAATCCATTGCAGGTATGCTAACAAGCTATGCCTTGGCGTGCATTGCACTTATGATGGATGAGTTGCTGCAGCGCCATACGCAATTCGTAATTTATAAAGTGGCATTTTAGCGGGAGGAGAACATAGATGACGCAATACCGGAAATTTTTCGTGCAATTCCATCGGGCCCGCGTCTGCCATGCGATGGCGGTCGCGCTGATGATGCTGTTGCCGGCGATGTTCGCTTCCCCTGTGGCCGGCGCCCAGGACAAGGATAAGGCGAAAAAGGCGCCAGGCGTGGACGTGATCGTTTTCACCAATGGAGATCAGTTGACCGGCACGCTGAAGAGCGAAGGCGGCGGTTCGGTGACATTCGAGAGCGACATGACAGGTACGCAGACGATCCCGTGGGAAAACATTAAATCGCTGAAGACAGGCAGCAAGTTTGCGGTGATCGGATCGAACGAGAAGTTGAAGGTAGGAAAGCCTGCGCCGCAGGTGCCGGTGGGAACGCTGAACGTGGAGAACGATCAGGTCTCGGTTTCCGGCGTAGGCGGCGAGGTCAAGAACGTTCCGACGAAGGATGCAACCTACATCGTGAACGCGGATGATTTCCAGAAGGCGATCTCGCATGAGCCCGGATTCCTGCATGGCTGGGTAGGGGCAATCGCGCTGGGGGCGACGCTTGTGGAGTCGACGCAGACCGCGGAGACGCTGACTGGCTCTATCGGGCTGGTGCGCGCACAGCCTGGCGTGGACTGGCTGGAGCCACGGAACAAGACGACCTTCGACGCGTCGGCCACGTACGGGCTGCTGTCACAGCCGTTTATTCCCGGGGTGCAGTCGGCATCGAGCGCGAGGACGAATATCCTGCATGGCGACATTGAACGCGATCAATACATCACTCCGCGTCTGTACTATCTGTTCGATGCCAGCGCGGATCACAATATCGGCTCGGGCCTGCAGGTGCAGCAGATATATGGCGCCGGGCTGGGATATTCAGTAATAAAAGAGGAGTTGCAGACCCTGGACGTGAAGGGCGACATCCACTACCAGCGGCAACTGTTCTATCCGTCTGTGGACTTTCCGTCCGGACAAACGCTGAACCTGATTGGCGCGACGATCGGCGAGGATTACATGAGGAAGCTGCCGAAGAGCCTGGTGTTCAATGAGAGCGCCACGGTGCTGCCGGCATTCAACACACCGGCGAATCAGCCCTCGGCTTTCAGCGCGCTAATCGTTGCAGGGCTAGTCTTCCCGGTCTACAAGAACTTCAGCTTTACGTTCGGCTCGCAGGACAACTTCGTAAACAACCCGCCGTTCGGTTACAAGAAGAACACATTCCAACTCACTTTCGGTCTGGGCTACGCGATCAAGTAACGGATTGAAGAGAAACAACAGATTTCTCCATTACCCGCGCGCGGCGCTTCGGTCGAGAAGAGAGGCTGTTTTGCGAGAGGCGCCCAGAGCGATGGCGCCTCTTCTTATTGAGCGGGGGGCTTGATGGCGCCGCCGGGCTTGACCGCGTCGATAACGTTCGAGGGCAGCGGCTTGTCGGCATTGGCGAGCAGGACGGAGACCTGCCACATCTGGGTGTCGTTGAGCACGTTATTGAACGCGGGCATGCCGCTGAGGCGAATGCCGTTCTTCACCTTCCAGTAGGTTTCGCCGACGGGATCGTCGCTGACACCGACAACTCCATGGCCATGCGGCGCCCAAAGTTGCGGCGCACGCGGGTAGAGATGTTTGCCGAAGGACGAGGGCTGGCCGTAGAAGCCATGGCATCCGGAGCAGTTGTCGTTATAGATCTGCGCGCCGATGAGCAGGTTGGTGGGACTGGGCTCCATGGGCGCAGTTTTGGGGGCTTCGCGATCGATGCGGGTCTGGAGTCCGCGATGGGCCAGCGCGCTCTCGAAGGGAAGCTTGTTGTCGATGACCGCGACGGGCAGGTTGCCGAAGTAAAAGTAGAGGACGGCCGCGATGGGCCAGATGAGCAGTCCAACGATGAGTCCGAGAAGAAAACGCATGCGAGCTCCCGCGAGATGGAATTTGAACAGCGAAGGAGCTGCCTGACACGAGTGTAAGGCTCATGCCCGATTCGCAACGGGTGATTCTGTAACTGCAGCGATGATGCTGATGACGTCGGACGTTCGTTTCTACCCTGGAGGCTACAGGAGGAGCGCGAAAAGGCAAAAAATGACCCGGGATGTTTTAATACTGAGAGCATTCCCTTTCAGTCCGCAGCAGAGTCGTTGGAGGCATCAGCATACATGCATTGCAGTAAGAGTCTGGGATACCTGGCGTATCCGCTCCTTACGTTTTTTCTTGCCGGCGCCCTTTCGATGCAGGCACAGACCACAGGCGAACCACAGCAGAGCGGGCCCCCGGCTCAGAGCACGGCCCCCGAGTCCCAGCAGCCGACCGAACTGCAACCTGCTCCGGCAGCGCCGGCCGCGACACCGCAGGCGCAGCCGCCTGCGAACTCGACTTCGCGGCCGCAGGCGAATTATCCGAACGAGCAGGAGCGCGTGCGGCTGGCGCAGGAGGCGCAGGCGCGTGTGCAGGCGCGGCGTGCGGCGCGTACAGCAGCGGTGGTCAAGGATACGTATACCCACAAGTACGAGATTTATTTTGGCTACAACTACCTGCGCATGCGGCCGGGGCACAACCTGCAGCACGGGAACGAGTATGGCTGGAACGCGGGGATGACTCGGTTATTCAGCCAGAAGCTGGGCGTGTCCCTGGACCTGCACGGCTATTACAAAAACGTCTATGTGGGTAACAACCCGTATGGGCTGTTTAAGCCATTCATCAGCAACTATTCAGTGCTGGCGGGGCCGCAGTACTGGGTGCGGCAGCGAAAGAATTATTCCATCAGCTTTCAGGGACTAGCCGGCTTGACGTACAACCTGTTCGACGCGGACTCCTTTGGAAAGCCAGGTACGCTGGTTGGTCTCTATCCAAACGGGACAAGCTTTGCTGCGGCGGCCGTGATGCCGGTGGACTTCAATCTGGGGCCGGGGCTGGCGGTGCGAGTTGCGCCCATCTATCATCTGACGACCTGGGGCGACGATATCCAGCACAACCTGGGGTTCACGACGGGGCTGACGTATCGGTGGGGACGGCAGTAGGACTCGGTTAGAAAGCGAAAGGGCCGCGTTCCAAGGAGCGCGGCCCTCTTGTCTGCCGACGAATCAGGCTTTCACGCGCTGGTCGCGCTCCCTGGCGGATTCGCGGGGGTACTGCGGCTCGGTCATGCTGACGGGGTCGAGGATGGCGCTGATCTCTTCTTCGCTGAGCAGCTTTTTGGCGCGCGCGATTTCGATGATGGATCTGCCGGTGGCGACGGACTCCTTCACGATCTCGGCGGCCTGGGCATAGCCGATGTAGGGGTTGAGCGCTGTTGCGAGGGAAACGGTGCTCTGCGCGTAAAAGTCGCAGCGCTCTTTATTGACGGTGATCCCTGCGATACAGCGGTCATTGAACTGTCGCAGCATGTTGGCGAGGATAGTGGTGCTCTGCATGACGTTGTAGGCCATGGTAGGCATCATGACGTTGAGCTCCAGCTGGCCGGCCTGCACCGCCATGGCGACCGCCACGTCATTGCCGACGACCTGGAAGCTGACCATGGCGGCGAGTTCCGGCATGACCGGGTTGATCTTGCCGGGCATGATGGACGAACCCGGTTGCAGGCTGGGCAGGTAGATTTCCGCGAAGCCGGTATTGGGGCCAGAGGAGAGCAACCGGATGTCGTTCGAGATGCGGATGATCTCGAGCGCGACCCCGCGCAGGGCCGCACTCACCTCTCCCATGCAGGCGTTCGATTGCATCGCCCAGCGCATATCCGCGGCCGGGGTGAGCTCTTCGCGGGAAATGCGTGCAAGGTTCGCGATGGCCAATTCGCGGTAGTCAGGATGGGTATTGATGCCAGTGCCCACCGCACTGCCACCAAGGCCCAGTTCGCGTAGAGAGTCGCTGGCCAGCAGAAGGGCGCGCTTCGACTTTTCAATGGCGACACCATAGGCGGCGAACTCCTGGCCCAGCCGGATGGGCACGGCGTCCTGCATGTGG
>DASVAI010000053.1:0-17212 GCA_036376445.1 Acidobacteriaceae bacterium | reverse complement strand
AAAGAGAAAAGCCACCGGGACCCGGTGGCTCTCGTTTTAATTTTCTATATCCATTGTAGCGAATGGAGGGGAATTAACTGGCAGGATTACCGCAAAACGTTGCCAGTGGCGGTTTCAAATTAGTACAGGACGCTGGTTGGTCAGTCGCTCTTTCGATCGGCGTGCGGTGATGTCTCCTGACTTGGCGAGTGCCGCCTCACGGCTGCTGCGGCGGACCTGCCATCGGTGTTTTGACGGGTGCAGCCAGTCCGACGAAGACCACTAGATGGCGGCCGCCGGGATTGGACTGAATCGGTATCTCCATCCAGTTGTTCGCCAACCAGATGTTTCCGGAGGGATCGATGGTGATGCCTGTGTTCCGCGTAAGCGCATCGCTGCTGTAGCCGTTACCGGGGGAGATCGGATCTCCGGTCTTTAGTCCCGTGGGACAGGTTCCCGGCCTGGCTCCGCAGAATTCGGACAAGCGCTTCCGGCCGAAATTGGCTACCCAGACATTGTCGTTACCATCGACCGCGATGCCCCAAGGAAGGGTGAGGCCGCCGCCAGTGAATTTGGACAAGGTATAAGTGCCGCCGCTGGGGCTGATCTCGGTGACGGAAGGCGCAGAGGGCAACCCGAGGTGTGAGGCGAAGACACTGGTCGATGTTGTACCGCACGGCACGGGCAGAATTCCCGAGTTTGCTACCCAGAGATTTCCGAGACTATCGGAAGCAATGTCGATAGGAGCCTTAATCCCGGCGCCGCTGAAGGGCGTCCCAATCATCTTCCCGTCGGGCCCCAGCTCGACTACTGTGTAGTTGCCATTTGCGTCCTGGGCATTGTTCGTGACCCAGATGTTGTTCTGGGGATCGACTGCGACGCCAAATGGGCTGTGAAGTGGCAGGTCAAGATACCTCTGTGCGAGATCAGGATTTGCATCGGGATACTGGACAACGGAATTTGTCCCGCAGTTTGCGATCCAGAGATTACCCTGCTGGTCCGTGGCCATCCCCTGCGGTTGGTGAATGCCGCCGTTGTTGAATCCGTCTTGCGATAACGCCTTGCCGTCCGCGTCGAGGCCGGAAACAGTGGTGTCGTTCCCGGCGCAGCTTTTCCGACCTGTACCCTCGAAGCCAAAATTGCCGAGCCAGGCATTGCCTTGCATATCGAGTGCAATGCCGAAGCCCGCACCGTAGAGTCCACCGCCGTAGTACGGCGCTCCGGGAGCGTCGTTTCCGTCGGGCGTCAGCTTGATGGCATAGGTTCCCCCACATGCCTGCTTGAGCTGACTCTTTGTGTATTCATAGTTGTTTGTGGACCAGACGTTTCCGTCCTGATCAATCGCCATGTTCCCAGGTCCATCGAATTCATGGCCGTTGCCGCCGTATCGGATGGCGATGGTCCACGCATCCGGCGCCGCACTGAGCGCAGGCTGGTAGAGCATGCGAACGCGTGACAGGAGATACAGAGCCGCGGCATGGCTCCCCGGATAATGTGCGATGTTCACCGCAGCCTGCAGAGTGTCCTTGGGTGCCTGACCAGACGGCGTGCTTGCCGCGACAAACAATGCATTGCAAGGTGCAGCCGTGATTGCGCTCACGCAGGATGCGAGGAGGTTGGCGAGCGAGTTGAACTCCGCCATCGTGGAGGTGTCGGTTCCGTTTGGCGAACTGGCGAGCACTCGCGCCAGATGACCCGTTCTCGTGTCCGCCAGATTTGCGAAGGTAGCGGCGGCATTTTGTACGCCGGGTGATCCACCCGCGATTTCCGCCCGATTGATGAATTGCGCCATGGCATAGGCGGTGGCAATGGTCGTGAGCTCATTCAGAACCACGTTTGCCGGAGCTTGCCCAGTGCCGAGGACGGTTGCCAGCCGGACTTCCGTTCGCGGCGTTTTTGCCCCGCGCGGCAGGAAACCATCTGCCATTAGATAGAGAACTGCATCGCTACGCAGCGGCTGCCTGTAATTGATCGTGAAGTCACCGTTACGGCTCGTGACCGCGCGGCCGAGTACAGTTGCCGATGCACCTCGCGATGTGCCTGCACTGTAGAGGGTCACATTCGAGCCGGGGATCGGTACGTTCCCGCTCTGGACGGTTCCGCTCTGCCGCTGTGCGCGAGCCGCAGAGGCGCCCGTGAGGAGGATTGTTACGATAGCAAAAGAACGAAACGCACAGGTGCGAAACATTGCGAACTCCCTAAAGAACTCAGATTTTTGGGAGAGGAACAACCGGGAGCCGAATGCTACAGTGCGGCCAGAAGTTTGATCAACACATTTCGCCTTCAGTGTTCAGGAGATAGAGGTGAAGGGTGTGAGGCCGGGGCTTACGGCACGGACGATCAGCGGCTACTATGCTGAGCCGGGAGTGAAGCGGTAAGACTTAGACCGCAGCAGAAGACTGCAGAGAACAGCAGATAAAAACAGACGACTCCAGCTTTATGCGCCGCGGATATCGAAGCGGCGGACGAGGCCGCCTTCGATGCGGAAGATGTGGCCGACCATCTGATCAACCATCACGTTGCCACTCAGGTCGCGCACGACCTGGTGGACCTCAACGATGATCTCGCCCTCCGGCCCAATGGAGAACGCAGTGGGCTCGACGTGTGGGTCGATCGAGGCCCACTGGCGTGTCCAGTAATCGCGGACGCCGTCACGTCCGTGGACGTGGCCGCCTTCCATGCCATTTGCCCAGACGACGTTCGGGTCGAGGGAGGCGAGGACGGCTTCCATGTCTCGCGCATTGAACTTGTCGTAGAGATGCTTCAGGAGTGCGGTTTCGTCGGGCATTGATTTCCACTTTAATGCATGGATTCGCGCAGCCTTGCCGGTGCGGAGCGAGTGCGATACTTGCTGCTATGGAGAAGGCGGCGGAGTGCTCGCTGTGCGGCGGGACTGGCATGCGGATCAGCCGCGATGCGCAGGGGGATCGCGTGGCCGCGGTGTGCAGTTGCCGGGTGGCGCGGCAGGCTCTGCGGCGGCTGGAGCGGGCGAGAATCCCGCGGCGGCATGAGCATGCCACGCTTGAGAATTACGAGTCGGTGGAGATCCCCGGCGCGCACGAATCGATGCTCCTGGCGCACTTCAAGGCAGTGCAGTTTGTGAAGGACTATCCCCATAACACGGACGGCCGCGGCTTGATGTTTGTGGGGCAGGCCGGGCGGGGCAAGACGCACCTGGCAGTCGGGGTGTTGCGGGCCTTGATCGAGGAAAAGGGATGCCAGGGGCTCTTCTACGATTATGCCGACCTGCTGAAACAGATTCAGAATTCGTATAACCCTCGCTCCGAGACGACGGAGTTCGAGTTGTTGCAGCCCGTGGTTGAGGCTGAGGTGCTGGTGCTGGATGACCTGGGTTCGGCGAAGCCGACGACGTGGGTGCTGGACATGGTGGGACAGGTCCTGAATGCCCGCTACAACCAGAAGAGAACGACCATCATTACGACCAACTTTCCCAACGCAGCGCCCGGAGGCGGCGCCACTCCGACGGAAATGGTACTGGGCGATCGGATCGGGGAGCGGATGCGCTCACGTTTGGCGGAGATGTGCGTGAGTATGGAGATATTCGGAGCAGATTTCCGTCAGACCGACGCCGGCAGGGGAGCAACGCAACACGGTTGGTCCGAGGCGGAGTGGGTGCCGGGTAATAATTCCTGAGGACTGGCCGTCCGGGCGAAAGCGCCTGCGGCGCGTTTCGTTGGGCTTCGCTTCCGTTGGTCGCTCACGATCACGACAGTGGGTGAGCTTGGCTGTGTCCCAACATCGGGGTGTCAAGTCTCAGGACATGGGGCACCCGCATCCGATTCGGAAAGAAATGCCGGTCCTTCGCGGCGCTCAACGATTGTCTAGGCCATGGTCCAGATCACGAGGATGACGGCGACGAGGATGGCGATCCGGTAGGCGTACTCGGGCAGCTTGCTTGCTTTTGGATCGAGTTCGGGGGACGTGCGTGGCGCCTGCATGAGCTCTCTCCTGCCTTTCCGGATCAAATGTTTGCCTCTATTGACGCTCTATTGTGACGCGGGTTGCGGAAAATTTGGTTGAAGAATGGATGAAGTGTCGCTCCGGCGTAACCAGGCGATGGATTCGGTGGTTTAAACCCACGTAGAATCGCTGCCATGTCGAATGGCGATGGCGGTACGGGCGGGTTTCTTTCTCAGCAGAAGGAGCCGGAGGGGCGGTCGTGGCTTCCGTGGGTGATCGCCGGCGTGGTGGTGGTTGCGGTGCTGGTCTGGTTCCTGATTGCCGGGCACCGCGCGCAGGTGGAACAGCGAGCCGCGCAGCAGGCGGACATTGCCTCGCAGACGCCCGATCCTTATGCCGCCCAGCTGAGCATCGGCAATCTGCAGATGAGCGAGGCGTCGAACTTTACCGGCAGCAAGGTGACGTACCTGGATGGGACGATCACGAACAAGGGCTCAAAAACAGTATCGGCCGTGAACGTGGTGGTGACGTTCCATAACGATATTGGAGAGCCTCCGCAGCAGGTACCGATGCCGCTGACCCTGATCCGGACGAGGGAGCCGTATGTGGACATCGAGCCAGTGACGGCGGAGCCGCTGAAGCCTGGCGAGTCGCACGATTTTCGGCTGATTTTCGACCATATTTCGCCGGTGTGGAATCAGAAGTTTCCAACGATAGAAGTGAAGCGGGTGGAAGCCCGGTGAACGCCGACAATGCACTTTTTTCAGGGAGGCTGTCATAAGCTCACCCCTGCACCAGATTTGGGGCATCGATTTACATTACTTTCGTACGGTTTCGATGTTGTGGATAAGATCATAAAAATGATTGTTTGCAGTGATTTGCGACAAAGTACCGGTCTGGGAATGACTTTGGCATGCCTGTTGCAGTAGTGTGGGCAGCATGGGACACCGAAACGCGACAGTATATGCATCCACGATGGCCACTCTGATGTTGGCGGCCACTATGAGCCTGTCCGCGCAAACCTCCTCCACGCAGACGACAGACACGCAACAGCAGCCATCCCCCGCAGCGCAGAATCCGCAAGACAACAGCACGTACGCCACCGGCAAGCCTCTTCCGACGAAGACGAATGAGGGCTTCTGGGGGCATATGAATCCGCTGGCACGCAAGAAATGGGTGAACCGGCAGACGGGTCCGGTAAAGGACCGGCTGAACGAGCTGGATCAGCTTACCGGTAAGAACGCAAACGACATCAAGGATCTGGATTCGCGGGCGACGGCCGGCATCAATAAGGCGCAGACCACGGCGGACGGCGCGAACCAGCTTGCGACGACAGCGAACACGCAGGCCGGGCAGGCTTCGCAGATGGCGCAGCAGGCTTCGACCCGCACGGACAATCTGAACACGACGGTCTCCAACCTGGATCAGTACCAGCCGATCGCGGATACGGAGATCCGCTTCCGCGGCGGCCAGACGATGCTGAACGCGAAGGCGAAGGAAGCGCTCGATGACGTTGCGACCAAGCTGCAAGGGCAGAAGGGTTACATCGTCGAGGTGCAGGGCTACTCGCGTGCGCGTGGGCAGGCCGGCATTGCCAGCTCGCAGAACATGGCGGACGCGGTGGTTCGTTACCTCGTCGTCGAACACAACATTCCGGTGTACCGCATCTATCGAGTCGCCCTGGGCAATGCCCCGGCGGAGGATCAGAGCGGTCAGGCGGCGCGTGGCAGCCTTGTCCACGTGACGTTAATGCATAACAGTTTAGCGGCCTTGAACGAGCCATCTACGGGTGGCAGTTCGCCCATTGGTGCGACGCAGCAATCGCCAACGCAGCCCTCCCCCCAGGGTGCTGCGTCGCAGCCGATGGCCCAGCCCCACCAATAAGGCTGGCCGCAACCAAGCTCTCACACAACGAGAGAACCAAGGCAGATTGGCCCCTCCCACAAAGAGGGGCCCTTTTTTTGCTCGGAACAGGGTTTTCTGAGCGCGTAACTGGACGCGTTTGGGTGCGATTTTGTGTCTGAAACCGGCCTTAAATTGCGCCGATTTTTGGTTGCTGGATTGGTTACTGCCCTGGTTACGTGGATTTGGTGACGGCCTTCGGCTGGCCGAATCGTTGGGAACATCCCCACCCCGGGCGTCAGCCAGGATGGGTACCCAGATCAGGAGGGGACGGCCTCTTCAGCGGGAGCGTCTGCAATGGTGCGGCTCAAGCTGTTCAAGGCGTATGACTCCCGGTGGAAGCAGCTACGCGCCCATCATTTACGAGCGCATTACTGTGCCTCAGGTACGTGGCCGCTGGGCCGAATAAGACGAGCCCATCTGGTCGGTCGTGCCAGTCAGAGTCGATTCCTCATGTGTGGGCTCAATGCAAGTAACGTGCAGAGCCTCTCTATAGCGCATCAAGCCGAGAAGACAAGAAGAAGACGTCAGGAGCTACTGCAGCCAGTCTTGACCAGACTATTGACCGGATCTGTCAAGCTGCATTGCTGCGGCCTATCGTTGTTACAGCAGATTCATCAATCGGCTGAGACTGCTGCTGTTCCAGCTCTATGGATTTATCGAGCCACTCGACCTTCAGGCGCAAACGCTCCATCATCCGTCTGTCTTCGAGACTTCTATCGGATATTGGCTTCCCCTCAAGGTGGCGAATGCATTCGATGAATTCGGTTCGCTTCGCTGTCAATGCAAGCACGTGCTGAGCTTCCATTTAGGTGCGCCTCCTGCAATGTTTGATGCACATGAGCTGGTAGCGCAACTACCGTAAAACAAGTCATTTGTGGGGCAGTGCTATCCGTGTGAATTAATAAGGGATGGGTATAGCAGATAGCTAACGAATACGACGCTCTCACCGGACGCGGACGATGTACTCGGGATCATTTATTGCCGGCCGTGCCCTTTCTGCATACCGTCATTGACAGCTCCCATCTCATCTCCCGTAATACCGAAGTTCTCGAACACGATGGATTTATATCCCGGTTTATCGTAAGTCACTGTTTCAGTCCCCATGCCTCCTGGGCTCTGGGGCGCTGGTGTAGGGACAGAGACGGAGTAATGTCCTTTCGAGTCGGTCTGGGTTTCGACACCCGACGTGATGAATCGAATCTTCACGTCTGGTACGGGTTTACCGGTATCTGCATCGACGACATAGCCATGCATCAACGTGAATCCAGCTCGAATTTTAGAGTCAAGATTTTCCGGACGTTGTTCGGCTGGCAAAGCCTCGGGGTCCAGCATGATTGTGAACGGAAGGTTTGCGCCAGCTTGCACCTTGTAATGGGTTTGGGATGTTTTGTGTGCAGTCGCTAAGACCTCAATCCGATATTCGCCGGCGGGCAAAGTAAGGTCGGCGCGGCCTACATCATTCGTGTGTACCGAAAGCTGTTCTGGACCTTCCAAGATGACGTCTGCTTGCAGTGAATAGCCGGTATCGACGTCTTTTACTGATATCTGCAGCGAACCAGTTTGTGCATGCAATCCTGCTACGGGTATGCACAAGCAAAGTACAAGTTGAAAAATTCTCAGCATGGATCGGCGAACTGTATAGAACCGTGAATTTTGCACGTTTCGATTGCGCGCAGGGACAACTCATTATTCTGGCGGCCAGACGAAGCTAGAGCACAAGGCCTTTGCGAAAGTTCTATGCAAAAGAGACTAGAAAACAGCCGAATTCTGCTTCCGGCGTAGCTTGATAGTCAAGCTGAAGGAAGGTGGGCCGCCCTCGCGATCGAGATGACATCGATTTGACGGGCCGGAATGGTACTTGTTGACAGGTGGAGGCGTGGTGGATTACTTTGCATTGCAAAGTGAAGGCGCAGCCATGAACGAGCTTTACAAAGCGCTGGGCGACATCGGCAGCATTCGCCGGGCGATGGCGAATACGACAGAGTTTCGCGGGTATGGTCCGGCGACGCTGGCTGCGACGGGTGTGCTGGCGCTTGCGGCCGCAGCCGTGCAGGCACGATGGGCGCCGGACCCGGCGGGGCATGTTTCGGCGTATCTGGCGATCTGGATTTCGACCGCGGTGCTGTCGGCCGGGTTGGCGGGCGTGCAGATGTACCGGCGCACGCGGAGGATGCATTCCGGGTTGTCGAACGAGATGCTGCGGATGGCGGTGGAGCAGTTTGTTCCTGCCGCGGCGGCGGGACTGCTGGTGACGCTGGTGCTGGTGCGCGCTGTGCCGGCGGCGGTATGGATGATGCCGGGACTGTGGCTGGTGATCTTCAGCCTGGGTGTGTTTTCGTCGTGCAGGTTTCTGCCGCGGCCGATGCTGGCGGCGGGCGCGTGGTATCTGCTGACAGGGCTGAGCGCGCTGGCGATGGACGGCTCGCGCGCGATGTCGCCGTGGGTGATGGGGATTTCGTTTGGGGCAGGGCAGTTGCTGGTGGCGGCGATTCTGCTGTGCTCGTCGGAGAGCGAGAACGGGGAAGGAGACGGAGATGAAGTCTAAATCGTCACCGAGCGAGGGACGATTTGCATACGAGGGATTGGACCGCGTGATCCATGAGCGCGCGCGGCTGAGCATACTGACGAGCCTGGCGACGCATCCGAAGGGCCTGGCGTTTAACGACCTGAAGCAGCTTTGCGCGCTGACTGACGGCAACCTGAGCCGGCACCTGAGCGTGCTGGAGAAGGCGAGGATGGTGGAGGTGGTGAAGGGACACGATCGCAACCGGCCGCAGACGATCTGCCGGATCACCGCCCCGGGGCGGAGGCGCTATGTGGAGTACCTGGCCGAACTGGAGCAGGTGATCCTAGATGCAGCAACCGAGGATGCAGCAACCCAGAACGCGGCGAAGGATACGAGGGAAGAAGCGGCGGGAAGCGCGCCGCGCGGACTGCATCCGTCTCGGGCCTGATATTTTTTTGTGCGACTACTTTGCAATGCAAAGTGGTTTTTGTAACCACATATGTACGAAAGGGGAGTCCAGTGAATGACGTGCCGGTTTTGCAGGTGAGTCCTCGGAGTTTGTTTCAGTCGCTGTCGATGGGAGTGAAGCTGATCTTTGTCTGCTTCCTCGCGCTGGTTATGGTGATCCCGGCGTTCTTCGTGAATGGGCTGGTCCAGGACAGAACGAAGCGCGCGCAGGATGTAGTGAAGGAGATTAGCGGTTATGTGGGCGGCGCGCAGACTTTCCTGGGGCCGACGCTGGCGATTCCGTATACGATGACGCCGCTCTCCACCGTGGAGCCGGTGCGGCGAGGAACTTATTTTGTTTTTCCTGCGCAGGCCGCGGCAGTGGTGAAGACGACGACGGAGGAGCGGCATCGCTCGCTGTTTCGCGTGCCGGTGTTCCGCGCGGATGTGAAGTTTGACGCGGCGTTCGATCTGGCGGGAGTGCCGGCGGCGGCGCCGCAGGGCGCGGTGCTGGACTGGAGCCGCGCGGAGATTGTGGTGGGCGTGAGTGATGCGCGCGGTGCGCTGGCGGACGCGACGCTGACGACGGATGGAAAAACGGTGACGCTGGTGCCGGCGGAGGCGGGGAACCTTACGGTGGGCGATGGACAGCGGCCCTCGACCACGCTGGCGCTGTTTGGCGCGAGCGCCGCGGAGATCGCGAAGCCGGGTGCGCGCTTTCATGTTGCGTCGGTCCTGCGATTCTCCGGCGCGGAGCGGATTGCGCTGCTGGCGTATGGAAAGACAACGCGTGTAACGGCGGAAGGGGACTGGCGGAGTCCGGGGTTTGACGGAGGCATTCTGCCGGTGAGCCGGAATGTATCGGACCACGGATTTACGGCGGAGTGGACGGTGCCGTTCATGGCGCGCGGCGTGCGGGCGGAGGGAACGGCGGATGCCATTCGGGGCCTGGATGCGACGGCGCTGGGGGTTTCCTTTGTGGAGGTGGCGGACCCGTATCAGTCGGTGACGCGGTCGCTGAAGTATGTGCTGCTGTTTCTGGGGCTGGTGTTTCTCTCGTATTTTGTGTTTGAGACGACGACGGGGAAGCGGGTGCATCCGGCGCAATACATATTGGTCGGGATCGCGCAGATCATCTTCTATTTGCTGCTGCTGTCGTTTGCGGAGCGAATCGGATTCGGCTATGGATTTCTGCTGGCGGGGGCGGCGACGGTGATGCTGCTGGCTGCGAATGCGGCATGGGTGTTTGCGAGCCGGATGCAGGGTGCGCGGGCGCTGGTGACCTTTGCGCTGCTGTACACGCTGATCTATCTGCTGCTGACGCTGGAAGACAATGCGCTGCTGGTGGGCGCGATTGCGAGCTTCCTTGCGGTGGCGGCCGCGATGTACTTTACGCGGCGGATTGACTGGTATGGATCGCTGCCTTCGAGCACGACGCCTCCGCAGAGTGCGGCATAAGGGCGCGCGCGATGGAAACAGAAGCGCGGGCTGGATTGCATGTCGCAATCATCATGGACGGGAATGGCCGGTGGGCGCAGCGGCGCGGGCTGCCGCGGGTAGCTGGCCATCGCGCCGGTGTGGCGGCGGCGCGACGTGTTGTCGAGCACGCGGTAGATGCGGGGATCGCGCGGCTGACGCTGTATGCATTCTCGTCGGACAATTGGCGGCGGCCGGCCGGTGAGGTGCAGAGGATCTTCTGGCTGCTGCGCGCGTTTCTGCGGCTGGAGACGGAACGGCTGCGTGAGCGTGGCGTGCGGCTGCGAATGATCGGGCGGCGCGACCGATTGCCGGCGGCGGCGCTGCGTGCGGTAGAGAATGCAGAGCAGATCACGGCGGCGGGTCGGAGGCTGCTGTTGTGCGTGGCGATCGACTACTCGTCGCGCGATGCAATTGCGCGCGCGGCGGTGGAGGCGAGCGCGGGGATGCCTGGTGTGAATGCGGATGCGCTTCGCGCGCTGATGGCGCGGGATGGCGATGTGGACCTGCTGATTCGCACCGGAGGGGAGCAGCGGCTTTCGGATTTTTTGCTGTGGGAATCAGCGTATGCAGAGCTGGTATTCACGGAACGAATGTGGCCGGATTTCGATGGGGTGGACCTGAAGACGGCGCTGGATGAATTTTATCGCCGGGAACGGCGGTTTGGCGGGGTGGCGGTGGGATGATGGATTCCGGAGTTGTGAACGTGCATGAGAGACGCAGGTCCCATCCGGAAAGCCCAGGGCAGGCTTTCGCGCGCCGATCGGGGATGAAACAGATGGTGGGTGCAGCTTCGCTGCGACCTCATTGGCCCACCCTGCGCGCTGCGTAGGATGGGGCACCCGGCGGGTTCGCGGATTTGGGTTGTGTTTCGTGCGCCGTATTGCGCCTCCGTCGATTTTTATTGCTTTCGAAGCAGCTATTTCAGTGAATTCAGGGAGAATTCATGTTTTCAGGATGTAGGCTGATCCCACTTCCTCCCAACGGATAGTTGTTCGATTTGTTTCAGTTTGCGAAGCCTCGGTTCTCACCTGGAGGTGCGCAAATGAAGGTGTCTATTCCACGCAACATCATGATCGGTTTGCTGGCGGCGGCAGGTGGTTTGCTGCCCATTGCAGCGGCGCGGGCGCAGTCGGCTCCGATTGTGTTTGTGTTGGTGATCGAAAACAAGAACTGGATCGGCTCAGGCGGGATTGCGGGCAATCCTGCTGCGCCATACATCAACCATACGCTGGCGCCGATGGCGGCGGTGGCGAACAACTACTTCAATCCATCGGGCAATCATCCGAGCCTGCCGAATTATCTGTGGATGGAGGCGGGAGGGAACTTCGGGATCCATGATGACGCGTTGCCGAGCCAGCATCGGCTGACAACGCATGCACATCTGACAATGCTGCTGCACAACGCGGGGATTCCCTGGCGCGCATACGAGGAGCCGATTTACGGCAACGTGTGTCCCTTGACGCCGGAGGGCCGATACGATGAGAACGGCAATCGGGTGTATCAGCCGAAGCACTTTCCGCAGATCTATTTCACCGATATGACGAGCGGCGTGAATCCTAACTCGGCTTATTGCATTGCGCACGCGCGGCCGCTGACGCAGTTAGGCTACGACCTGCAGCACGGCGCGATCGGGCGCTACAACTTCATCACGCCCAGCATGTGCCATGACGGACACGATCCGTGCGGGGGCAATGAAATAGCGCATATCGATAGCTGGCTGAAGGCATTTCTGCCGACCATCTTCAATTCGAGCCAATACAAGGCCGGCCATGTAGTTCTGTTCATTGTGACCGATGAAGCAGCGAACGGCGACGGGCCAATCATGTTTATGGCGCTGGGGAACGGGGTGAAGAAGGGGTACAAGAACTGGACCCGCTATACACATAGCTCGCTGCTGCGGACACTCCAGGAGATTTATGGCGTGCGTCCGTTTCTGGGAGCGGCTGCATATTCGAACGATCTGCGGGACCTGTTCAAGGTATTTCCATAAAGACAGAAAAAGCGAAACGCCGCCGAGTGAGGCGGCGTTTCCGATCAGCAAAGGTGTGTTTAGTGGAGAGCAACGAGCGGCTGCACGGCAAGGTTGATTGGGCCATGAATTGAGTGGGGCGATCCTGCGGCCTGGGTTGCGCTGGTGGGCGTGATGGTGAAGACGTAGAGTTTTCCGGCGGACTGACTGATGGCGTACAGGTGATTGCTGTGGTCCCAGGAGAGCTGATCGATCTGAGGCGTGGCGATGAGGGCGGTGCCGCGCGTGATGGGATTGCCGCCATTGAAGTGGAAGATCTGGAGGCCCGCGCTGCCAGCTACGGCGAGGAGCTTGCCGGAGGGAGACGCGCTGAGGGCGGTGACCGCGCCGACGGCGGTCTGCGGCATGTTCTGGAGCGTGCTTGCAGTTGTGAGGTTTCCGGCGGCATCGGCGGTGAAGCTGGCGAGCAGAGGCTTGCCATCAGGATTGAAGTCCTGATTGACGGGCTGCAACGTGATGGCTACGTGGTTGGCGGAGTCGGTGGCGGTTTGTGACGGACAGTAGAAGTCGCCTGCCTTGGCGGCGGGCATATGGGTTCTGATGGTGATGGGAACGAGAGCACCGTTGGCGCCTCGCTTGTACCCATTGACCTCCCAGTAGAGATCGCCGAGGCAGCCGGCAGTGTAAGCGTGGGCATTGTTGCCGGTGAAAGCGGCGGGCAGATAGAGCCACGCATCACCAGACGTGCCGCCGAGATTGTGAAGCAGGCCGCTGGTGGGGTCGATGCTGAATGAATGATATGAGTTGTTGGAGCAGTCGCTGCGGTACTCCATGTCGTAGAGTCTGGTGCCGCTGCGATCGAGGAAGAGCGGGCCCGAGTCGCCGCAGTCGTTGGGATTGAGCCGGACAATATCGGTGGACCTGACCCAGCGGAGCGCGCCGCCAGGCTGGATGCGGAAAGCTGCCACGTAAATGCCGCTGCGCGTGGAGCCGAAGAGATATTTGCCATTGACGGCCATGCTGGTGACGTCGTCGCGAAAAGGCGAGCCGCCGATGGGGGTGAGCTTGCCTGACGACCAGGCAGCAAAGGCAGTGATCTGGTTCGTGCTGCTGTTGGCGGGATTATTCGATACGTAAACGTAGGATACGGGAGTGGTTTGCGCGTTGGCCGGTGAGTTGATTGTTGCCGCGAGCGTGCACAGCGCCGCGGTCAGAAAGATGGATGAAATAGGTCGCATGACAGCAATCTCCATTCCAAAGATGGCCCCCAAGGCATGGGTGGATTCGCCGTTTGTATGATGTAAAAACTTTGCCCGTGGCGATCCGGTGATGTGGAAATGTACGGAAATCGGCGACTCGGCGTTTGAGGGGTAACCGAGAGGGTGACGGGATGGATATGCTCGATTGTCTAGGGTCAGTCCGAGCCGTTGCTTCGCTCTGGGTGGGCAAACCCCGGGGCCGTTCGCTGCTGGCAGAATAGAGCGGCCGGGCTAGCTGAAAGGAGTCCTGCTTGAGCCGGGAAGCTGCGTCATCCTACACAATCGATGGCCGCACGTTGCCGCCGATGAGCGATGTTCCGAGCGCCGACGCGGCGCGGGGAAGCTCGTATCTGCGGATCTTCAAGTCGAATGTGTTTGTGCGGGATTACGAGCGAAGCCTGAAGTTCTACGTTGAGCAGCTCGGCTTCAGCGTGGTGGCGGAGGCGCGGTTTGAATTTGGCCGGTGGGTAGCGATTGCGCCGCCGGACGGCAGCACCATCCTGGCGCTGGTTGCGCCGAATCGCGGCACAGAGAATTACAAGCTGATCGGGCGGCACACACAGGTGGCGTTCATCGCTGAAGACATTCATGCCACGTACGATCAGTGGCTCAGCCGCGGAGTGCGCTTCCTGCATCCGCCGCAGCCTCAGTTGTGGGGCGGCATCTTCTCCAGCTTTTGCGATCTGGATGGGAATGTCTTCGACCTGATTGGCTCCGACGAGATGAGCCGGGACATCGAATCGCAGCGCCGGGTGAATGCGGAGAAGCTGGAGCAGGAGCGCCGGGCGGCGCAGGAACTGGAGATTGCGAAGCAGGTGCAGGCGCGGCTGTTTCCGCAGAGTTTCCCGCCGCTCCAGACGCTGGATTACGCGGGAGTCTGCATCCAGGCGCGGCACGTGGGCGGGGACTACTACGACTTTTTCCCGCTGGGACAGGAACGGCTTGGGCTGGTGGTGGGCGATATCTCCGGCAAGGGAATTGCGGCGGCGCTGCTGATGGCAAACCTGCAGGCGAATCTGCGGAGCCAGTTTGCGCTGGCGCGCGAGGAGCAGGGGCGGTTTCTGCAATCGGTGAACCGGCTGTTCTTTGAGAACACGGTGGAAAGCGCGTACGCCACGATGTTCTTTGCCGAGTACGACGATGCCGCGCGGCGGCTGCGGTATACGAATTGCGGACATCTTTCCGCGCTGCTGCTGCGGAGAGGTGGCGATGTGGAGTGGCTGCAATCGACGGGCACGGTGCTGGGGCTGTTCCGGGAATGGCAGAGCCCGACGATCGAGTGCCAACTGCATTGCGGAGACACGCTGGCGCTCTATACGGACGGCGTGACGGAGTCGTTCAACGACGCGGGTGAGGAGTTTGGCGAAGCGCGTCTGGTGGATTCAGTGCAGCGGCATCGCGAGCATGATGCGCAGCGGATTGTGTCCTCGGTGATCGCGGAGGTGCAGAGCTTCAGCCCGCAGGAGCAGCACGACGACATTACGCTGATTGTGGCGAAGTGCTGTGCGGAGTACTAGAGCATTTTCGATATAGGTGTAGACCATCTAACGACGATTCGTGTGGCTTTTCTTAACGGAAAAGCCACATCGAGAGCAGCTTCGTCTCCACAGTAGTACCGAAAAGCTCTAGCCGTACGGGCGGACGCGCCTGCGGCGCAGGTGATTGAGGTCCGCTCCCGTTGGTCGCTCACGTTGCGTGTTGTGCCAGCGCTGGCAAACTGCAGGCCATTCGCTTCTCACCCCAGCCAGCGAACACCGCGCAGGCTGTGGGCCCGAGTCGCTCAGGATGACAAGATGAAAGGTGGACGCTTCGGGTCGACTTGACTCACCCACCCTACGCCTTCGCCTAGGATGGGGCACCCTCGCCGCTTCGCACGAGATGACGAGAAATAGAAGGAGTGGATGACGAGATCTATGGAGTTGTTTGTGCCGTCGCGGCGTGGATGGCGAGTAGCTGTTCGAGCAAGGGTTTGAGGCGGTCGAGATGGAGGGCGTTGGCGCCATCGGATTTGGCGCTGGCGGGGTCGTTGTGGACTTCGAGGAAGATGCCGTCGATGCCGGCGGCGACGGCGGCGCGGGCGAGGACGGGGATGAACTCGGGCTGTCCGCCGGAGACTCCGTTGGCGGCGGAGGGTGTCTGGACGGAGTGCGTGCCGTCAAATACGACGGGAGCGAGCGCGCGCATGACCGGCAGCGATCGCATGTCGACGACGAGATTGTGATAGCCGAAGCTGGCGCCGCGCTCGGTGAGGAAGACTCGGGTGTTGCCGGTGGAGGCGATCTTTTCGACTGCGTGCTTCATGTCTTCAGGCGCGACGAACTGGCCTTTTTTGACGTTGATGGCGCGTCCGGTTTTGCCGGCGGCGACGAGCAGGTCGGTCTGGCGGCAGAGGAATGCGGGAATCTGGAGGACGTCGCAGGCTTCCGCAACGGGCGCGCAGTGCGCCGGCTCGTGCACGTCGGTGAGGACGGGAAGGTGTGTGTCTTCGGCGATGCGACGGAGGATGCGCGTGCCTTCTGCCAGGCCTGGACCGCGGAAGCTGGTGACGGAGGTTCGGTTGGCCTTGTCGTAGGAGGCTTTAAAGATGTAGGGAATGTTGAGATCGGCGGCTATGCGCTGGATGGACTCCGCCATGAAACGCGCGTGCTGCTCGCTTTCAATGACGCATGGGCCGGCGATGAGGAAGAGGCCGCCGCGTCCGACGGGGACGCTGCCGATTTCAAAGTCGTGCTGGGGCATTGAGAAGAGGATTACAGCAAGTCAGCGAGTCGGCAAGTGGGCCATTGAGATTCGTGGAGGTAGAGATGCAGCCGAACATAATGCAGCCGGACATAATGCAGCCGAGTCTGGAGATGCGGATGTGGGAGTGGCTGGGGAGTGTGGCGCAGGATGTGCGGTTTGCGCTTCGCATGCTGTTGCGGCGGCCGCTGTTTTCGCTTGTGGTGATTGCGGTGCTAGGGGTGGGGATCGGGTTGAATGCTGCGATGTTCTCTATCGTGGATGCGGTGCTGCTGCGCCCGCTTCCGTACCGGGATGCGCGGCAGTTGACGATTGTGTGGCAGAGCTCGCCGGAGCATCGCGCGACGGGCGAATGGTTTAACAGCTACCGCGATTTTGAGGAGTGGTCGCGGCGCAGCCGGAGCTTTCAACGGCTGGCGGCTTTTTCCTGGGCGACAGGGGGACAGGCTGTCGAATGGCAGGGCAGGCGACGCGATGTGCTGGCGATTCCGGTGAGCGCCGATTTCTTTTCGGTGCTTGGTGTGGCAGCGGAGTACGGCCGGACGTTTGAAGCGAGCGATGCCGCGGGCGGATGCGCTATCGTGCTGTCCTATGGCTACTGGCGCGATCAGTTGGGCGGAGATCGCACGATGCCGGGCAAGACGCTGCGATTGGGGCGGAGCGCGTGCGCGGTCGTCGGGGTGATGCCGAAGAGCTTCTCGTTTTATCCGCGCGAGACGCAGATGTGGACGGTGATCACGCCGGACAGCGATTTTGTGCGGCAGCCGTGGAAAACACCGGCAGGCGTGATGGGACGTCTGAAAGCGGGTGTGTCGCGCGGGGCGGCGGAGCAGGAGCTGACCGCAATCCAGGCGGGAATTGCAACAAAGAAGCCACCGGACCTGATGGAACCGCCTTCGGTGCCGGTGGTGCTCGATATGCAGCGGGAGTTCACCTGGCTGACAGGACGGAATCTGCGCGAGGGGCTGTGGCTGCTGTTTGCGGCAGTGGCAGTAGTGCTGCTGATTG
>DASVAI010000047.1:0-2944 GCA_036376445.1 Acidobacteriaceae bacterium | reverse complement strand
GGCGCCTGGGGCGTGGGCTGGCAGGTGATGCTGGATGGGCTGGAGATCACGCAGTTCACGTACTTTCAGCAGTGCGGCGGGCAGGAGCTGGATCCGATCTGCGCCGAGCTGACGTATGGGCTGGAGCGCATTGCGGCCTTTCTGCAGGATGTCGATTCGATTTACGACATTGTGTGGGCGCGTGATCCGGTGACCAAGCGCGAGATCACGTATGGCGAAGTGCGGCTGCAGGAAGAGGTGCAGTTCTCCGCTTACAACTTCGAGCACGCCGATGTTGCGAAGCTGTGGGAGCATTTCCGGCTTTACGAGCAGGAATGCCAATCGCTACTTGCATTAGTGCGGAAGGATGAAGCGGAGCGTCGCGAGCGTGATCGCGTGCCGGTGCTGGCTGCATATGACCTGTGCCTGAAATGCTCGCACTTATTCAACCTGCTGGATGCGCGGGGAGCTATCAGCGTGACGGAACGCGTGGGCATCATCGGACGCATTCGCAATCTGACGGTCGGGGTGGCGCGGGCGTACGCGTCCACATTCAACGCACAACCTTCAGAGCTGACTGCCTGATACGAGGAGACGAGAAAGACAAGATGGCAGAGTTCCTGTTTGAGATTGGGTTGGAAGAGATCCCTGCGCGCATGATTGCGTCTGCGGAGCAGGAGCTGACAGAGCGCCTGCGGAATCTGCTGACGGCTGAAAAGCTATTGGCGGCGAATGCCGCGGTGACGAGTTATGCGACACCTCGGCGACTGGCCGTTCTGGTTCGAGACGTGCTCGAGCGCCAGCAGGATACGACAGAGCAACTGACGGGGCCGGCGTGGAAGGTGGCGTTCAAGGATGGCGAGCCGGGTCCGGCGGCGCAGGCTTTTGCCAGGAAGGCAGGAGTGGCGGTAGAGGCGCTTACCAGGCACACGACGGCGAAGGGCGAATATGTATCGGCAACGATGATCAGAGCCGGAGGTGGCGCGGTGGAGATCATCGCGGAGAAGCTGCCGGCTGAACTGGGCAAGATTTATTGGGCAAAGAGCATGTATTGGCGTGCGGGGAAGCCGGAGCGCTTTGTGCGGCCGGTGCGCTGGATGGTTGCGCTTCTCGATTCGGCCATCGTGCCGGTGAAGTTCGGCGGAAAGGTGGCGGCCAACGTGACGTATGGGCATCGCGTGCTCCATGGCGATGCTCCGGTGACGATTGGCCGGCCGGCAGAGTACGCGGGGAAGCTCGAGAGCGCATTTGTCATTGCGGATGTTGCGGCGCGGCGCGAGCGTATCCGCAAGGCGCTGGATCGAGCGACACGCTCCGTTCAAGGCGCGCGCTGGCGCGAGGACGAGCCGCTGGTGGAGACGGTGACGCAGCTTACCGAATGGCCCACGGTCGTGCTGGGCGCCTTCGAGCGCGAGTATCTGGATCTGCCCGAAGAAGTGCTGGTGACGGTGATGCGCGATCACCAGAAGTATTTCGCGGTGGACGAGGCGAGCGGGAAACTTGCACCGCACTTTCTCGCCGTGCTGAACACGCAGGTGGATGCAGGCGGCGAAGCCGTCATCCGGCACGGCAATGAACGCGTGCTGCGCGCGCGATTCAACGATGCGCGATTCTTCTGGACCTTTGACCAGAAGACGCCCCTGGCTGAGCGCGTGGAGTTGCTGAAGGCGGTCACGTTCCAGAAGGACCTGGGCAGCTACTACGTGAAGACGGAGACGAACCTGCGGCTTGCCGGCGCGCTGGCCGCGATGGTGTGCGCGCGGGGGATCGCTCTCGATGAGAGCGCACTGCTAACCGCGACGCGTCTGGCGAAGGCCGATCTGACGGCGGAGCTGGTGAAGGAGTTCACGGAGTTGCAGGGGGTTATTGGCGGCCTGTATGCGCGCGCCGCGGGGCTGCCGGAAGGTGTCGCGCAGGCAATCTACTGGCAGTATCGGCCGGCGGCGGCGGACGACGCGATTCCGCCGACGGCGGAAGGGCAACTGCTCGGGCTGGCGGACCGGATGTCGACGATCGTGGATATGTTCGCGCTTGGGCTTGAACCCACGGGCTCGAAGGACCCGTTTGCGCTGCGGCGCGCGGCGAACGGCGTGATCCGCATACTGGCCGAGTCAGGGCTGCCGCTGAAGCTGAGCGAGCTGGAGCGACTGGCGACGAGCCCGGAACAGAATGCGTTGGCGGAGACTGCGAACTCGGCCGTGGCAGCATTCTTCCGCGAGCGGCTGAACTTCTACCTGCGCGAGGTGATGGGGTTCAGTTACGACGTGACAAACGCCGTGCTTGCCGCCGGAGCGGATGATGTTTCTGACGCGATAGCGCGGGCGCAGGCGCTGAGTGAAGTCCGGGCTTCCGATGTTGAGGGACACCTTGCGGCGATCTCGGCGGCGTTCAAGCGCATCCAGAACATCCTGCGTCAAGCACGCGAGCGGGGCGAGGTTTACGATACTGCGGCAGTTGCCGATGCGCTGGCAGAGCCTCAGGAGCGCGCGCTGCATGAGCAGTTCACGATTGTGGCGCCGGAGGTCGAGTCCCTGCAGCGGGAGCGTCGTTATGCTGAAGCGCTGGCGCGCATTGCATCGCTGCGGCCGGCGGTGGATGCGTTCTTCGACAAGGTGATGGTGATGGCTCCTGACGAGGCGCTGCGGCGTAACCGGCTATCGCTCATTGCCGAGGTTGCGAGGCGTTTTTCGAGCATCGCGGATTTCTCGGAAATTATTGCAAGCTGAAGGCTCCGATTCTTGCGGGCTGAGTTGCTGTGGCCTTCTGATTCGTTATGATGGTCGGCCTATGGCTCTTTCGACTCGACGCAACTTTCTAAAGACGAGCGCGGCGGTTTCTGCGTGCGCGCTGATAGCTACCCGGCACGGGGTGGCTTCACCCTTCGGGCTGCCGCTTGGCCTCGAGCTCTACTCGGTGCGGGAGGAGCTGCCGAAGGACTATGCCGGCACCCTCAAGAAGGTGGCGG
>DASVAI010000045.1:0-2345 GCA_036376445.1 Acidobacteriaceae bacterium | reverse complement strand
TTCCGCCTGATCGAACGCGACGCACTGCGCGGATTCCATAACGGAATCGGTGACTTCGAGCCCGCGCTTTGCGGGAAGGCAGTGCATGAACACGGCATCGTGACGAGCGCGCGCCAACAACGAGTCGTTCACCTGATACGCCGCGAAAACTTCGTTGCGCTGCGCCGCCTCGGATTCCTGCCCCATGCTGGCCCAGACATCCGTGTACACAGCATGAGCGGATTGAACGGCGGATGCAGGATCGTGAGCGGTTTCGATCTCCGCGCCGTTCGACAGTCGCGCCGCTTCGTCAACGATGGACATCTTCGGTTCGTAACCGGCGGGCGTCGCAACTGTGCAATGAACGCCCAGGCGCGCGCAGCAGAGCAGCAACGAATGCGCGACGTTATTCCCGTCGCCCACATATGCGAGCTTTAGCCCTCGTAGGCGGCCGAAGTGTTCCTTGAGCGTCAGCATATCCGCGAGCGCCTGGCACGGGTGGTAAGTATCACTCAGGGCGTTTACGACCGGGAGGTCCGACCAGCGCGCGAGATCGTCGATGGTTTCCTGCGCAAACGTGCGGGCGACGATGGCATCGGTCCAGCGCGCGAGATTGCGAGCGACATCTTTCAGGGGCTCGCGCTCGGCGATCAGGCCGGTTTGCGTCACGAAATCGGCGCCGAGCTGCTTGATCGCGAGCTCGAATGTCATGCGCGTGCGCAGCGACGGCTTTTCAAACAGCAGGGCGATGTAGCGCCCCTTGAGAGCGGAGGCGTAGCGCTGCCGCGACTGCTTCATCTGACGCGAAAGATCAAGTACCCCGTTCAGATGCTCGGTGGAGAGGTCAAGATCATGACGGAAGTTGACCACCGGCACGTGGGATGCTGGCTGGTAAGCAGGGACGGCCATGGAGAGCTCCTGGAGTGAATCTTTATTCACTACTATGAATAAGTATACGACAAAACGCGAGCGGAGGTTCAGCGGTTGAAGAATTTGCTTGTGATGAAGTTCGGCGGCACCAGCATGGGCAGCGCCGAACGAATGCGTGTGGCGGCCGACATTGTTGCGGACCAGGGGCGGGAGCGGCCCGTGGTGGTGGTCGTTTCCGCGATGTCGAAGATTACGGATCTGCTGCTCGAAACACTGCGGCACGCCGAGGTGGGCGACAGGCCGGCGGTTGACGCAAACCTGCGGAAGCTGTTGAACCGGCATTTTCAGGCCTGCGACGAACTGCTGCGTGAGCCGCCGAGCGCGGTGCGCTTCCGGGATTCGGCCGTCACAGCCGTGCAGGGTCTGGCCGCGGAGTTTCACCGGATTGCGAACGGCATTCTGATGCTTGGCGAGCGCCCGCCGCGTTCCGTCGATGAGGCGATCGCGATCGGCGAGCGTCTGTCTTCTACGCTCTTCGCGCATTATCTCGAGGCGTGCGGAATGGATGCGCGTGCGGTAAACGGTAGCGACGTGGTAGTCACGGATGCGGTCTTCGGGAACGCTTCGCCGCAGATGGAGCTGACCGAAAAGAAATGCCGCGAACGGATTCTGCCGCTGCTGGAGCGAGGCGTTGTTCCGGTTGTGACGGGTTTCAACGGCGCCACTGCGGACGGGCGCCCGACCACGTTGGGCCGAGGGGGGTCTGATTTCTCTGCTTCCATTCTGGCGGCGGCGCTTAATGCGGAAGAGCTGTGGATTTGGACGGACGTGGACGGAATCATGACGGCGGATCCCAGGCTGGTGCCGGACGTTGCGGTGCTGGATGAACTGACTTACGCGGAGGCGGCGGAGCTTGCGTATAACGGCGCTAAGGTGCTGCATCCGCGGACGCTTGCGCCGCTCGTCGAGAAGGGCATTCCCGTATGGAGCAAGAACAGCTTCGCGCGGCAGAAGCCGGGGACGAAAATTGTCGCGCGCTTGGATGAGCCGAAGGGCGCGCGTGCGGTTACGTCCATGTCGAAGGTGGCGCTGATCTCGATGGAGCCCGCCAATTCGGCGCTGAGCGGAACGCGGCTGATGGCGCGGGCGCTCGATGCGCTGGCGCTTGCGAACGTCGAGATTTTAGTTTTTACGAGCTCCAGCTACCGCCAGACTTTCTGTTTTCTGGTCCGCAAGCCGGATGTGACGGCGGCGCTGGAAGCATTGGAATCAAATCTCTCGATTGAGCTCGCGCACGGATACCTCAAGCCGATTGACGTGGACGAGAACGTCGGTCTGCTGGCGGTAGTCGGAGAGGGGATGCGCGGCACGCCGGGCCTGGCGGGGCGCGTCTTCACGGCCATCTCGCGCGAGGAGATTAATATCATTGCCATCGCGCAGGGGTCGAGCGAGCTGACCATCGGCATCATTGTGCGGCTGGATTCACTTGACCGCGC
>DASVAI010000028.1:0-3257 GCA_036376445.1 Acidobacteriaceae bacterium | reverse complement strand
TCTTCGGTCGCTGCGCCTTCCCTGCCGCAACCCATCCGGAGCGCCACGATGTCTTTACCGTCGGCGTCGTTGGCGGCGATCCCGTGCGCAAAGGCTACCTCTATCTGCTCGAGGCATGGGAGAAGCTCGCACTCCCCAATGCACGCCTTCTCATCCGCTCCGACTCCGATTTCACGCGCTTCCCGGCACTTCGCCAGCACCTCGGCCGCCTCTCCAACGTCGAATTCGTCCGCTACGTGCCGGACATGAACGACTTCTACCAGCGCTGCGACGTCTTCGTGCTTCCCTCCGTCGATGACGGCTTCGGCATGGCGCTCTTCGAGGCCATGGCCAACCAGGTTCCCCCGATTGCCACCACGCACTGCGGCTCCTCGGAGCTGCTCACGCCCGGCCGCGACGGCATCGTCATTCCTCCGCGCGATTCCAGCGCGCTCGCCGAAGCGCTCGAGTCTCTCTACCGTCACGAAGATCTGCGCCGCGCGCTCGCCGCCGCTGCGCGCACCACCGCTGCCGCGCTCGGCCGCAACGACGGCTCCCCGCTGTACGATGCCGCCATCGGTGCGCTTCTCGATTCGCTGATCGACGCGCCATCCATCGCCGCCGCAACCTCAGCCCGCGCCTGACGATCACGAAATCGCTTTCGCCGTCACGCCCGTGTCCGTCAATCGTCGATACAAAATCACGCCCAGCGCCAGGCTCATGTAGCTGATCAGCTCGCCGAAGATGCGTATCTCAATCAGCACGCCCACCACCAACATCAGCGCAAGCCACATCGCCACCGCGATCAGCCCTCGCCGCAGGAAGCGCGGCTCTATCTCCCGACGCCACGCAATCACCAGCGGCCATGTAAATCCGAAGATGCTCGCCAGCGCCGGCCAATGTTGCGGCTTCACCAGGAATCCAAGGTTCTGCCACAGCTTGACGTCCGCAAGGCGAGAGTGCGCGATTGTCGGATTGTGCCCATACAAATGCAGCACGACCAGCCGCATCGCCACCCACGCCGCCAGCATCGCCGCCGCATAGGCCAACACAGCGCCGCGCCGCTCGCGATTCTCCCGCGGTGGCCACTCCAGCAGCAGATAGAACACCACCAGGAACACTGCCGTCTCGCGATTCAGCGTCGCAATCGCGATCAGCGGAATCAGCATCAGCGGCCGTCGCATCAGCAGCAGATAAAATCCTGCGCAGAAGAAGAACAGCGACGGCAGATCGTAAGGCAGCAGAAAATGTGGCCCGAAGTTCAGGATGTAGGTGAAATATGCCATGTACGACACCAGGAATGCCGCCCACGCGCTGAACACCGCGTCGCCCGTAAGCTTCATCAACGACGCCCGGGTCAGCAGAATCGACGCCGCCATCGAGCACCAGGCCACGATCAGCAGCGTCAGCATGGTTTCGTTGAACTCGGCGCCCATGGCCGGCAGCAGCCGATGCAGTGCTGATTCCAACTGCGCGCTGTCGAAGCGGTTCGCGCCGCGCAGCACCCACGCCGTTAAAGCCCGCTCCTGGAAGGGCTGCGACTCCTGCCCCGCGGCGAAGGCGCGCAGCACCAGGAATGGCTTCGTGCCTGCGATGTACGCCAGCGAGAAGTGACTCGTCACCAGAACGAGCGCCAGAAAAAAGATCCATCGCTGCCGCGGCGTCAAGCTGCTTCGCGCATGACGCGCAGCGCTCTCCATCATCGCGAAGCGTTCCCCACCACGAACCTGCCGGGGCGCAGGCGCTGCCACAGCATCATGCGCACCTCATCCACGCCGAAGATCCAATAAGAAATCGCCAGCGTCAGCAGCGTGCATGCGCTCGCGATGATCGCCTGTCGCGGAAGGCTCATCGCAGCAAGATGAAATACTGGCCACACCGCGGCCGCGCTTCCCACGACCAGAAACAACATCAACACACCCACCAGCCGATAGCTCAACGCCACCTCGCGCCCGAACAACCGCCGGTTCAACTGCAGCAGATAGATCAGTTGTCCCAGCTCGGCCGCCGCCCACGTCATCACCATGCCCGGCAGCCCGAACCAAATCATCGCCGGTATCGAGACCAACAGCATCGCCCCATAAGCGATCAGCGTCATGTAGGAAAGCTCACGCACCTGGTTGGTCGAAAACTGAAACTGGTACTTGTGCTCCTTCATGCTCTGGATCGCAATCGTGATGCCGAACAGCAGACACACCCACGGATCGTACAGCGACCCCTTGCGCAGCCACACTGCCAGCAGAAAGGGCGTAAACAGCATTGCTCCAAACGAAACCGGAGGAATCAGCAGCAGCACCAGCCGCTCCGATAACTCATAAAGCTGGCGCAGCTTGTTCCAGTTGCGCTCGCCATACGTAATCGTCACCTCCGGCCCGATCGAGTTCGTCACCAGCGACGGCAGCCTTCGGCTCATCGAATAAATCGTCCGCGTTACCGAGAAGGTCACCACCGCCACTGGCCCCAGCACACGCTGAATCACAATCACCGGCAACTGGTATCCAAGAATGTTCGACGAATACAGCAGCGCATAATGCCCGCTCGGCTTCAGGATCCGGCCCAGCGAAGCTTTTCGCCAATACCGAAGCGTCGGCCTGAGCGCCGGCGCCAGGCGCGAAAAATCGAAATAGATACCGATCGTCAGCAGCACAGAGGCCAGCAACTGCACTGCCGCAATCCAGACCAGCGGCAGCCTCCAGAGAGCCATCAGCGCGGCCACTGCCGTGCCAACCAGCAGATTCAGATTGCTGAAATTCGTTCCGCGATGCGCCTGGCCGATCACCATGTAGTTGCCGGTGAGAAATCCCATGACCATGCCGATAAGGATCTGCAGACTCAGCAGGTACAGAATCGTCTGTGCCTCGCGCTGTGGCAGCGTCAGGTGCAGCCACGCATCCAGCGGCACAAGGAAAATGCTGCAAAGCAGCACCGCCAGCGACACAAACAACACCAGCAGGATAAACAGCCCGCCCGACTGCAGCTGCACGCACTCCTCCACCTCACCACGGTTGTAGTGGATGGTCATTTGCATATTCGTGTAGGTCTGGATTCCGTAGTTGACTGTCGAGAGATAGCCGAGCGCGGCGCTCAGCGCCAGCCACTCTCCATACAGCTCCACGCCATAACCGTGCAGAAAGATCGGCGGCAGCACCAGTTGCGCCAGCAGCGAAACTACCTGCGTCGCGTTCTGTGCCGCAAACAGCTTGGAGATACGGCCGAGGCTCATCGGTCTCTGTAGCCTAAACGGTTTTCATCCACCGCCGCCTGCGCCGGGGTCCCCA
>DASVAI010000012.1:0-14623 GCA_036376445.1 Acidobacteriaceae bacterium | reverse complement strand
CGGGGACTCAAATCGGCTTTCAGTTCAACGAACCGGGCACTTGCCAAGGAATGGAGCCGACCCGAAGGGTCCACCGCATTTCCTGACTTGCTGACTCGCTAGCGTCACAGTACCTTCGTGCCGGCAATCCACAGCAGATTTGCCATTTAATTAGCCCGAATCTGAAACAATAAAAAGTAGCGAATCAAGACACAGAGGGCAGAGCCACGCGGCTCTGCCTTTTTTCATTTGCCGCCAAAGGAGCACCCATGCCCACCACCCCACAAGACACATTTCTCCGCCAGGCTACCGCCGCCGCGCGCGCCGCCGGACACATCTTTCCCGATTACGCGGCCGCGGAAGCCGCGCTCGAATCCAACTGGGGCCAGTCGCGCCTCGCCCGCGAAGCCAACAACCTCTTCGGCCAGAAAGCCTCAGTCGCAGAGCAGGGAAGCGGCACACTCGCACTTCCCACGCAGGAGTTCCTCAACGGCCGCTGGGTCACTGTTATCGCCCATTGGGCGCGCTTCGCCGACCAGGCCGCCTGCTTCCGCGCCCGGATGGTGTTGCTGCGGCGTCTTGAGCGCAGCTACCCCGCTTACGCCCGCGCGCTCAGCGCTGCCACCGGAGAAGCTTTCATTCAGGAAGTCTCCCGCGCCTGGTCCACCGACCCCCACCGCGCCGGCAAGGTCCTCGCTATCCACCGCCAGCACTCCGGCAGTTTCCTGCCGCTCGAAGTCACGCAAATCGCGTCCCTAAGTCCAATGGCTGGACATCTTTAGCCTCTAAGTCCTTTAGACACCGCATTTAGCTATCGGCAGAGGACCTAAACGACTCATGCCAAAGTACTTACACGCGGTCAGGAAGAAGGGGTGGGGGAGGGGGTAGGATAGTAACGTTACGCAACCGCGTCCCGCACAAAAGACCGGACTGTTTAGTTAGCGGAAGCCCTTGCTCTCTATCCCCGATTCTCTCGTTTACGCCGCCGCCCGCCGCCTGCCTGACTCCTTGTACTCGGCCAGCAGCAGCGACTCCCGGATCGGCTTCTCGTGCAGCAGCAGCTCGGTCGCCTTCAGATTCGGGTTGGCATGGAACCACTCCTGCACGATGTTGCCGTGCATCAGGTTCAACAGCGCCAGCAGCGACATTCCCTGGTGGTGCGCCATCCACTCGCGCACCAGCTCCGGTTGCTTCGGCGACTTCTGATAATCGCCCGCTTCGTAGAACCCATAGGCGCCCACCCAGCCCATCGCGCGCATCCGCTTTAGATTCTTCAGCGCCTCCACCTCGTCGATCATCAGCGCCAGGAAGCTCGAATACGGCGAGATCACCGGCCCTGCAATCGCGTCCCACTTCAGCGCGATCGAAGGCATGCCGAATGCCAGGTAGTGATAATGCCCCTGCTCGTCCGTCTCGGCGTAGCCGCACTCGGAGATGCCCCACGGAATATTGCCGTGCTCCCGCCCGAACGCCCGCTGAATCTCCACCACATTGGTCAGCGTGCGTGTCACCAGCGTGTCCGGGTAGGAGCGCATCCACAGCGCCGGCATCAGGTACTCGAACATCGTGCCCGTCCAGGAGATCAGCGCCGGCCGCCCGTACGCCACGGTGTGAATGCGGCCCAGCTTGAACCAGCTCTGCTGCGACGCATCGCCGCGGGCTACTGCTACAAACGCGCCGATGCGCGCCTCCGAGCACAGCAGGTCGTAGCAGGCCTTGTGCAGCTCCTCGGATTCCACCATGTAGCCGATCGAAAGAATGCCGCGCGAGGGCTCGATCAGCCACGAGAAGTCCATCGCCGCCACGCACTGCTCCGCGCGCTCAGCCAGTTGCCGCAGCTTTTCCACCAGCCCGGCCTGCCGCTCCCGTGCCGGCGCCAGCAGCGCCCGCAGCTTCTCGATCAGGTAAATCTCCGCCTGGTCCACGGACTTGCCGCTCCACCCGCGCTGCAGCCGCCCGTCCAGCTCGTCGATGTACGCTAGCCCGCGCTCGATCGGCGGCGGACCAATGTCTTTGATCACCGGCTCCAGCGGCAGATATTCGCGGTCGAGCCACGGCGTGTAGTCGCGCACCAGCCCGCACACCGCATCCACGCGGCGCAGCAACTCGGCCAGCCACCACTCCGCCTCACTGTGGGTCTTGTCCGTCAGCGCAAAGGGCTGCCCGCCCTCCACCCGCACCCGGTCGAAAGCCGGCGACAACTGCGCCGCAAAGCACCAGTCGATCCACGGCCGCACGTCATCGCCCTCCGGCGCAGGGGCAAGCCTCGCCGGCAGCGCGTCCAGCGAGGCCAGCAACGCAAGCTGATTGCGGATCCCCTGCCACAGCCGCGCATCCAGCAGCGGCTCGCGCAACATCCCCTCTGCGCCGGAGCGCAGCGTGTAGAACGAGGCCGCCAGGTTGCCGCTGTCCACCGACGAGATCACGCGCGGCAGGATCGGCTCGAGCGTCCGCGTGTCGTACCAGTTGTAGATGTGGCCGTTGCGCTTCTCCATGCGGTCGTAGGTATCCAGGCTGCACAGGCTCAGCCTCACAAACTCCGGCGCTGTCAGGTAGCCGAAGACATGCGCCGCCTGCCGCGCGTTCAGCAGCAGCCCGAAGTTCGTTGGCGACACGCGAGCCGCCTCGAACAGTTCGTGTTCCTCCACGTGGTCCGGCACCAGGTAGTTGTGGGCCGCGCCGCCGTACTCGTAGAAGAAGCGCCAGGTGCGCAGCGCCATCTCGTGCAGGAACTCCTGCTGCTTGTCGGTCAACCCCTGCCGCTCCTCACGCGGGGGCTTGTTCAGCCACGCCGTGATCGCGCTCTCGAACAGCCACAGCACCAGCAGCGGCGCGGCCACGATCAGCGAATCGCGGTGCACCAGCGCGATCACCATCGCAAGCCCAATAGTGAAGATCGGGGTCGCCTGCAGGTAGCGGTCCACCGCCGAGATCTTCGCTCCGGTCTCCTCCGCCTGCGCCGCGGTCTCCCACTCCAGCAGGCGCTGCCCGGTGATGAAGCGGCGAACCAGCGAGCGGATGATCGCGTCCAGCGCCATCAGCATCTGGTGCGGCAGAAACGCCAGATTTATCAGCGTGATCGTCAGGTTCTGCCCGAAGCCGGCAAAGGCCTCCTGCACCTCGCCCTTCTGCGGGCTCGCCCACGCGCGCGCCACGCTGAAGACCAGCGACACCAGGCTCGGCGCGAAGAGCAGACCCACGGTCACCAGCGTCCAGTAGAGCGGGCCTCCCGGCAGCCCCAGCCATCCCGCCACCAGCAGGATCAGCGTCATCGTCTCCACCAGCGAGCGGCGCAGGTTATCGAAGATTTTCCAGCGCGAGATGTTCGAGATCGGGTTCTTAACCATCCGCCCGCTCTCGTCCGGAACCCGGCTGAAAAGCCACTGCGCGATCTGCCAGTCGCCGCGCACCCAGCGATGCTGCCGCCGCCGGTACGCGCTGTAGTGCGAGGGATAATCGTCGATCACTTCGACATCCGTCGCGAGGCCTGCGCGCGCGTACGCGCCCTCGATCAGATCGTGGCTCAGCAGGGCATTGCGCGGGAAGCGTCGGTCGAGCACCGAATGCAACGTCTCGACCTCGTAGATGCCCTTGCCAGTAAAGATGCCTTCGCCATACAGGTCCTGATACGCGTCAGAGACCGCTCGCGTGTAGATGTCGAACCCGGTCTGCCCGGAGTAGATCGCTGCCAGCCGCGAGCGCGACGCCGAGTGCACGCTCACGCCCACGCGCGGCTGCAGGATGCCGTAGCCCTCGGTCACGATGCGCGACTCCGGATCGATTACCGCCCGGTTCAGCGGATGTGTCATCGCGCCCACCATGGCGTGTGCCGTTCCCCGCGGCAATTGCGTGTCGGAGTCCAGCGTGATCACGTACTTCACGGTGTGCAACACCTCCATGTTGCCTATCTTCACCGGGAAGCTGTCGAAGTCACCGCGGATGAACTTGTTCAGGTCCAGCAGCTTGCCGCGCTTGCGCTCCCAGCCCATCCACACGCCCTGCCGCGCATTGAAGATGCGGTGTCTGTGCAACAGGTAGAATCCGCCGCCATTTTTGTCCGCATAGCGTGCGTTGAGGTTGTTGATCAGCCCCACCGCGAGTTCCACCAGCGGGTCGGTATCGTTCGGCCGCGGCCGCGCTACCGAATCCGGCAGGTCGCTAAGCAAGGCAAAGTGCAGGTTCGGATCCTGGTTCGCCAGATAGCGCACCTCCAGGTCTTCCACCAGCTCGCGCACCTGCTTCTCGGTCAGCAGCAGCGTGGGAATCGCTACCAGTGTCGTGAACTCGCGCGGCAGGCCCTTCGGGAAATCCAGCTTCGCCAGCCCCGTCGCCTTGAAGAGCGCCGCGACCGCGTTGTTGACCACATCCACTGCGCCCTGCGCTGTGGGGATCAGCAGGAAGATAAATGCCGCCGTCAGACCGCCCAAGATCGAATAGTTCGGCACAAGCGGAACCATGATGGCGCCGATCAGCACCACGGTCAGCAGGAGAATGCCGAGAATATAGACATCATCCGAATGCCGCCGCGCGAAGATGCGCGCGCGGTCTACCAGCGGCGGACGATATGCGATCTCCGCGGCCAACAGCGGAAAACCCTTGTCGATCAGGTAGTACCCAACGTGAGCGCGCCGTGCCGCCATCCGCGGAATCGTCCCCGGTGGTGCAGGCCGCTCTGCGAGGTGCAGCGCCGTCTGAGCTACTTCCAGTTCTGTCTGGTCGGAGTGTCGCGCAATCTCCGACACACGCTCCCGATAGCGCTCGCGACTGTCGAAGTCCATCTCCGGATAGGCCCCCACCGGGTCCTGCCGCAGCACCGCGTTGAAGACCACGAGGCCCTCGATCATCTGCGCCCAATTCGCGTAGATCGCGTTGCGGATGCCGTCAAAGCGCGCCGCCAGCAATCCCTGGGCGTCCCGGTCGAACGCATCCGGATTGTCGATCTGCGACTTCGCCTGGGTCAGGACCTCTTCCACCAGCAGGTACTTTACGGCGGTGGGAAAGGCCCACAGTTCGCGCAGCGTCAGTGGATCGGCCTTCTGCACCTCTTCCAGGAACCAGACCACCCAATCGCCGTCCCAGCGCGAGTCGGAGGCCTTCAAAAACGTATCTGCAACCGTGATGATTCTAGGCTCGTCGCCCTCCCGCGGGCGCACCACCACCGGCAGCTTCATCAACCGCCGCCGGATCGAGTACATCTCGTCGATCGCCGACTGCAGCAGCCGCGGATTCTCCCTCAGCTCCAGAAGCGGATCGAGCGGCTCGCCCGGCTTGTAGGTCGGCATCGGCCGCTTATCGAGCACATGAAAGACCTGGCGATACGTCTCCTGCGCGGCCGCAATGCGGCGGCTGAAGATATCCCCCTGTGGCGCGCGCGCGACCTGCCAGTCCTGCGACGCCTCACGCGCCGCGCGTCGCATCTGCTCTTCCGTCCGCTCGATTTTCGGCGCGGGAACCTTCGCCACTACCGCGACTTCCGGTTCCTTATTGGGCGCCCCGACAGGTGCACCAGGGACCTTTGCTTCCAGTGTCCCGCTCGCTGGAGGCGGATCGGGTTGCTGGGCCGGTGGCGTCACCGGCTCTCTCCCGTTGTCGATATCTGTCATTCTCTCCGTCATCGATAGCTTGCTGCCTGCATCTCAAACATCCCAGCGTATCGTCCGCCCAGGGCCATTAGCGCGGCATGGGTGCCCTTTTCCACCAATCGCCCGCCCTCCAGAACTACGATGCAGTCCGCCATCCGCACCGTCGAGAAACGATGCGATATAAGCAGCGCCATCTTGCCCTCGGTAAGCTCGGCAAAGCGCTCAAATACCTCCAGCTCGCTCCGTGCATCGAGCGCCGCCGTCGGCTCGTCCAGGATCAGCAGTTGTGCATCCCGAAGGTACGCCCGGGCTAGCGCGACCCGCTGCCACTCGCCGCCCGAAAGCTCGACGCCGCCTTCAAATCGCCGTCCCAGCATCTGGTCGTAGTGCCCGGGCAGTTTTGCCACCACGCTCGCCGCCAGGCTCTTCTGCGCCGCCCGCTCAATCTCGTCATCCGTGGACTCGTGCTCCACCCGCCCCACCCCGATATTCTCCCGGGCCGTCATCTCGTAGCGCATAAAGTCCTGAAAGATCACGCCCATCTCGTGATGCAGGTCGTCCAGGTCGTACTCGCGCAGGTCCACGCCATCCAGCAGAATCTGCCCTTCCGTCGGGTCATAAAGCCGGGTGATCAGCTTCACCACGGTTGTTTTTCCCTGGCCATTCTCACCGATCAGTGCAATCCGCTCGCCCGGCTTCAGTAGAAAATTGAAATTGCGCAGCACGCGCCGTTCGGTTCCGGGATAGGCAAACGATACGTTGCGAAATTCAAATCCCTGCATGATGGGCCGCGGCACCTTCAGCCCGTTTGCTCTTGACTCCACCGTCGGCCGCATCTCGAAGAAGGCCAGCAGATCGGTCAGGAACAGCGCCTGGTCCGCCACCCCCGAGGCAAGCGAGAAGACCTGCTGCAGGTTCGAACTGGACTGGATAATCGCGTTGGTCAACAGCGCATACACTCCAATGCCCGAATAGTGCCCCCCGATCGCACGCCAGATCACGAACACATATGCACCGTAATAGCCGAGCGTGGCAATGATCCCCAGCAATCCGCCGGCAATCAGCTTCTTGCGCGAGAGCGCAACGTTGTCCTCGTAGATCTGCCGCGACAATACATTGAAGCGGTCCGTGAAGAAGCCACTCAGGTTGAAAAGCTTCAGCTCCTTAGCGCCTTCGCGACTGCCGGCCGTCTGCCGCAGATAGTCCATTTGCCGCTTGGCCGGGGTCTGACGGAAGTTCAAGGCATAGCGCAGGAATGCAAAGTGCGTTTCCCCAAGGAACGTAGGCAGCACACCGAGGGCAAGTAAGAGCAGCAGCCAGGGCGAGTAGTACGCCAGAATGCCGGCCCAGATCACCGTAGTCATCGACTGCTGAAGCAGCCGCCCCATCTGCTGAATCATCGCCAGCCGGTCGGTGGCCTGTACTCGCGCACGTTCCAACCGGTCATAAAAGACCGGATCCTCGTAGGTCGTCAGGTCCAGTTGCGCCGCCTGCTGCATCACCTGCACGCTGACGAAGTGCGTGTAGCGGTCGGCCAGCAGGCTATCGGAGTAGTCGATTCCGCGACTGAGCAGCCCAACAATGATGTTGAGCACGATCTCGACTCCGACCGCCCACCAGAAATACTTCGGCAGGCCCTGGTGCAGAATCGCTTTTTCAACTCCGTTGAGTATCCAGGCAGCCACCACCCCGATGCCGGCGGGCAGTGCAGCCACCACGATCCGCAGCAGGATCCCCCACGTCACCACTGCGCGGCCAGACCGCCAGAGGATTCCGAGCACGGGCGGTACATTGCGCAAAGCGACAAGTCGCTCGCGCCATGCACTGGTAGTAGAGTGTGGCCGGCCTTCCGTCATAGACGCAGTAAGGGCAATAAATTGCTCAAGGAATTGTGCTGTAGACGCTTAGGCATGTGATGCTGCAATTAGTTACCACGTTGGCTCCATGTCAACACCCCCGCGCCTTTGAACCGGCCGTGACGCCGGTAACATCCAAACAGAATGCAAGGCACCCTCGCGGCCACCAGGGGCCGCCAGCGACTGATCCCCCTGCTCGGCCTCGCCACCGGCATCACTGTCTCGGCCCTCTATTTCAACCAGCCGCTCCTGATCGAGATGGCCCGCAGCCTCCACGTCACCGAGGCGCAAATGAGCCACGTTGCCGTCGCCGCCCAGGCCGGCTATGCCATCGGGCTGCTCTTTTTCGTTCCCCTCGGCGATGTCCTCGAGCGTCGCAGCCTCATTCAAAAGATGATCGCGGGCCTCGTCCTCGCCATGCTCATCACCGCCGTCGTCCCCGCGCTGTTTCCGATGGTCCTGGCCACGATTCTCACCGGCATGATGGCCGCCGTTACCCACGTGCTGCTCCCCATCGCCGCCGAGATCGCGACGCCGGAAAACGCCGGCCGCGCCGTCGGCTCCGTCATGACGGGGCTGCTCCTCGGCATCCTGCTCAGCCGCACCTTCTCCGGCTGGGTAGGGGAGTGGCTCAACTGGCGCTCCGTCTTCGTGATCGCCTCGGTCTTTGCCATCGCGCTGGCCTTCGTGTTGCGCCGCGCTCTCCCTCTAATGCCTCCACATGGAGACATGCGCTATCCCGAAGCGCTCCGCTCGCTTTGGACGCTCGCCCGCACCCAGCCTCTTCTAATGGAGTCCGCCACCGTCGGTGGACTGGTCTTTGCCGCGTTCAGCGCCTTCTGGACCACCCTCGTCTTCCTGCTCGGCTCCCCGCACTACCATCTAGGGGCAGGCGTTGCCGGCACCTTTGGCATCCTGGGCGCCATTGGCGCATCCGTTGCGCCCATCGCCGGCCGATTTGCCGACCGCCACGGCTCGCGCTGGGTCATCTCGCTCGGTCTCTCGCTGCTCATCCTGTCCTGGGCTGTTGTCTGGGTCTTCGGCTATCACATCGCGGGTCTCATCGTCGGCGTGCTCATCATGGATGCTGCCGCGCAGGCCACCCAGGTCGGCAACCAGACACGCATCTTCGCTCTCGCGCACTGCCCTGGCACCGCCTACGGCGCGCGCAGTCGCATCAACACCGTCTACATGACGACCTATTTCATCTTCGGCGCCCTCGGCTCATGGCTCGGCGCGCACGCATGGGAGCGCTGGCAATGGCCTGGCGTCTGCACCCTTGCGCTGATATTGCTCGCGCTTGCCGCTGCCCGTCACGCCTACGGAACCATCAGCAATCGCAACCGCGAAGAGGTCTGCCACGATGAGGTCGATGTGGCAATGGCGGAAGAGGCCATCGGCGGGTGAAGAGCAGCTAAGGAGCTAGAGGCTGACCGAAGTCAGCCGAGCACAAGCATCCAGTAAGGCCTCATCCTGCTTCGCAAAGCAGAAGCGCAGTAGATTCTCTCCGCGTCCCTTGCTGTAGAACGCCGAGCCCGCCACCGCCGCAACACCCGTCTTCTCGAGCAGAGCCCGCGCCTTCTCCCGCGCCGTCGCGCCCGGCAGAATCGTCGCATCGGCGAGCACATAATACGCGCCATCCGGTACCGAAGGCGTGAGCCCCGCCTCCGACAGCGCCGCGCAAAGCGCATCGCGCTTGCGTTGGTAGTCCCTCGATAAATGCTGATAAAACGATGGATCGAGCCGCGCCAGCCCTGCTGCCGACCCATACTGCGCAATGGACGGCGCACACACATACGTCAGATCGTGAAAGTAGCCGATCGACGGAATCCATTTCGCATCCGCCGCCAGATACCCAATGCGCCATCCGGTAATCGCAAAGGTCTTCGAGAATCCGGAGATGGTGATCGTCCGCTCCGCCAGACCGGGAAGGGAAGCGGCGCTCACGTGCTTCGCTCCCCCCAAGAGAAAGTATTCGTAAATCTCATCGGTCAGCAGAAAGAGATCGTGCTCCAACGCAATCGCGCTGATCGCCTCGAGCTCCGCGTGCGTAAACACCTTCCCGCACGGATTCGACGGCGTGTTGATCAGGATCGCCCGGGTCTTCGGCGTGATCGAGGCGCGCAGCGCATCCACGTCCAACTCCCAGGTCGCCGCCGCCAGCGGCTGGGTCACCGGCTTGATCCGCAGTGTCAGCAGTGTGTTCAGGTGGTAGCCATAGAACGGCTCGAACAGGATGATCTCGTCGCCCGGATTGAACAGCGCCAGGCACGTCGCATACATCGCACCCGTTGCGCCGGAGGTCACCAGCACCTGAGTCTCCGGATTGGCATGCACATGGTTGTACTCAGCCAGCTTCTGGCTGATCGCAGCGCGCAGCGGTGCAATCCCATCCAGCCGCGTGTAGATGTTGTGGCCACTCTCGATCGCGGAGATCGCTGCCTCGCGCACCGGCGCGGGCACCTCCGTGTCGCACACGCCCTGCGCCAGGTTCACCCCGCCCACGCGATCGCACTCCACCGTCATCGAACGAATCTCGGACTGAACCAGGTGCGGCGCGATATCACTCAAATGCAGTCGGTTTGCAGTGGCTTGCGTCATCAGAACATTAGAGCCCTTCCGGGATTGGATGTCATCTCCGTTCGGCTCCTATGGTCATCCCCGACCCGAGTGAATCGAGGGGAGGAAACCTGCTTTTCGTTTTAGCTTGCGAACGCAAGCACCTGCTGGACCGCCCGATGCGCCTCCATGATGGATGCGCGGTGGTCCATAATCCCCGAAAGATCGGAGTTGGCGAAAGCAATCCGTCCAAAGGGATGCCGCCGCATCAGTTCCGCCGGCGGACGATTCCCGTCCTTGCCGAAGAAGAATCCCGGCTGCGGCGCGAGATAGGCATGCCCCCAGCGGTTCAGAACGATTCCGGCAATATCGCGCCGTCCATCGAAGCCCTGCTGCCCAAACATCGCGGCGAACTGCTCGCGAATGCGCTTTTCATACACACTGAACGGCGTTGTCATCATCTCGTAACGGCCGCTGTTCACCTGCTCCACGAGCGACCGGCCCGGATTCGCAAACAGGATCTTCAGCGTCAATACCGTCGGGCTGTCTGGCGAAAGCTTGGCTGTGCCGCCGCCAAAGGTCGCCACCCGCCGAACCGCCATGTAGTTGCCGATGCCGCCGAACCACTGGCACTGGCTGATCCCCATCTTCGCCAGGAAGCGCCAGTTGCGCACCGCGATATTCGCCATAATGCACGGCGCACGGAAGAACTGCGCGTACGCATGGCGATACTCTGTCGGCAGATCGCGCACGATGGAGTTGATCGTCCAGTTGCCGTTCGCCAGCACCACCGATCGCGCCCGCACGCGATGGAAGCGCCCATCGCGCAAATAGAGGATGTTCACGTGCGGCGATCGCGCTGCCGCGCCTTCGTGTTCGATGGATACCACGGTCGAGCGCAGACGGATTCGCGTAGCCTCATGCGGCTGATCGAGCGAAGCGAAATTCACGCGCCCCTGGCAAATGCCCGCCATCGTCGCCGGCCCCGAGATCGCCGCAGGCAAAAGCGCCCTCACCATGTGCCTCGCTACGCCCGTGTTTCCTCCGGGAAACATCTGCGGGCCCTTCTGCTTCTACCACGGAAACATCAGGTCAGGCGCGTAGTCGGTGTATGCCGAAAGTACATCTGCGCCGATCCCCGAACCGCCGCCGCTCACCGGGGACAGATAGCGACGAATCGTCTCGCGGCTCAGTCCATGCCGCAGTATCAAATCGTTCTCAAGCGTGATCGAATCAAGCTGCCGCGAGACGACATCGCCATGGCGGATCGGCTTCGGTCGCTGGTCCGGCACCTCCTGCATGGCTAGCAACTCACGCTTTGCCTGCGCCGCAATCGGCGCACCCGCGAGCTTCTTTCCCCAGGGATCCACGAGCCAGGAGCCGTTCTCAGCAAAGAAGAACCCGAAGTTGCTCCCATCATCGGTATAGGGGGTCACGCCGGTCGCGATATTGCTTCCATCCTGCTGATACTGAAACTGCCGCGGATCGATTCCCACCGAATCGTAGAAATGCGAGAGAAAACTTCCCGGCAGTGGCTCGAACCACATCGCCGATCCCTGGCTCGCGATCAGCCTCTGCCCATCCACATTGAATTCATTCCGTTTCGCCTCGCCGCCGAAGATGGGATGGTTCTCGAGTGCCAGGCACGACCGCCTCGCGCCCGCCGCTCTCTTGTAAAACAGCGCGGCCGCGAGACCGCTGATGCCGCCCCCGACGATGACGCAATCGTAGCTCTCGCCTGTTTCCTCGATCGCCGGCTTTGTCCGATCGAAGGAGTGATCGCGGATCACATGCCCATCGGCCATCACCTGGTGCGTATCCCCGTTCGCGCCGGCATAGTCGCCAATACCCGACTCACCGTTCCAGTCCTCGGCCGCCATCAATTGAAAAGGGCACGCAGCGGAAACCAGCGCGGCACCGGAAGCCAGCAGCGTTCCGTTCAAAAAATCGCGCCGGGTGATCTTCTCTGTCTCAGCCATGTGGAATAGCACACAGCATAAACGGAAGCGGTTGCTATCCCATCCGGGTTAGCCGGAGAGACCCCGAAGTCTCCTCAACCACGGCATCGCCGGCAACGCGGGTCCGCAACAACTCCACCTCGCCATGCTGGCGTTCTTCAGCGAAAACTGTGCAAACCGGAGATGATTTTTCTGTGAAGCACGTGCCACTTCTGGTGCCGACTGCGACGCTGGAGGTCCTGCAACATCCAACGCGTATGACTCTTCAGGTACTTGCCATTGTGGTTCTGGGTTTGATGTGCGGCAGCGAACTGAACATCGCTGCCTTTGCGCATCCCATACTCGATCGCCAAGCGACCGACGTGCATATCCCGGTGCGCGCCGGGTTCGCCACGCTCCTCGGCCGCGTCATGCCGTTCTGGATGTCCACGTCCACGCTGCTGAACCTGCTTTTGCTCTTTCCGTTCGCGCACCTCGGCGTGCTGGCTACGCGGCTGGCGCAGATCGCCTTCGCCATCCAGGTTTTTGCCGTGCTCTTCTCGCTCGCCGGCCCCGTTCCGATCAACAATCGCATCAAGCTTTGGACGCCGACCAACCTGCCCGCGGATTGGCAGGCACAGGAGCGCCGCTGGGACGTCTACCACTGGTCACGCACCATCGCACTCATCCTCGCCTTCTTGCTGCTCGTCGTCGGCGCTTTGCACTGAAACCGTCAGGCAGCAAACTGCAATATGATTTGAATCGCCGCAGCATCGTCTTTCGGATGTCTCAATTCCCAACGCAAGGAGCCGCCACATCATGACCACATCCACCTCGCTTCTCGAACTCCCTGCGTGGAAATCGCTCAAGACGCACGCCAGGAAACTTTCGAAGACGACGTTGCGTGAGCTCTTCGACCAGGATTCCAAACGCGGCACTCGTTTCACCGTCAATGCCGTCGGTTTGTTTCTGGACTACTCGAAGAACCGCGTCACCCCCCGCACTCTCAAGCTCTTACTCCAGCTCGCCGAAGAGCGCGGCCTCAGGGACCGCATCGCCGCCATGTTCCGCGGCGACAAGATCAACATCACGGAAAACCGCGCCGTACTGCACGTCGCGCTCCGCGCGCCCAGGGGCGAAGTCATCCAGGTCGATGGCGAAGATGTCGTCCCCGGTGTGCACGCTGTGCTCGACAAGATGGCCGCCTTCTCCGAGAAGGTGCGCAGCGGCACGTGGAAGGGTCACACCGGCAAGCCGATCCGGAACATCATCAACATCGGCATCGGCGGCTCGGACCTCGGTCCCGTCATGGCCTACGAGGCGTTGAAGTACTACTCGCAGCGCGATCTCAACTTTCGCTTCGTCTCCAATGTCGACAGCACGGATTTGGTCGAAGCCGTCCGCGATCTCAATGCGGACGAGACTCTCTTCCTCGTCGCCTCCAAGACCTTCACCACGCTCGAGACCATGACCAACGCGCACGCCGCGCGTGCGTGGGCGCTCAAAGGACTTGGTGGCGACGAATCCGCCATCGCGAAGCACTTCGTGGCCATCTCCACCAACGCGAAGGAAGTCGCAAAATTCGGTATCGACACCGAAAACATGTTCGGTTTCTGGGACTGGGTTGGCGGCCGCTACTCCATGGACTCCGCCATCGGCCTCTCCACCATGCTCGCCATCGGCCCGGAGAACTTCCGCGCCATGCTCGACGGCTTCCATCAGATGGACGAGCACTTCCGCACCGCGCCCTTCGAGAGAAACCTGCCCGCGCTCATGGGACTGCTCACCGTCTGGTACACCGACTTCTTCGACGCGCAGACGCAGGCCGTCCTGCCCTACGAGCAGTACCTGAAGCGTTTCCCGGCGTATCTGCAGCAGCTCACCATGGAGAGCAACGGCAAGCACGTTACGCTCAACGGCCACCGCGTCGAGACTGAGACCGGTCCCATCTACTGGGGTGAGCCCGGCACCAACGGTCAGCACTCCTTCTATCAGCTCATCCATCAGGGAACGCGCCTCATCCCCTGCGACTTCATCGCGTTCCTGAACACGCTCAACCCACTCGGCGACCAGCACGCCATGCTTCTCGCCAACGTCTTCGCGCAGGCCGAAGCGCTCGCGTTCGGCAAATCAGCGGAGCAGGTCAAAGCCGAAGGCACACCCGACTGGCTCGTCTCGCATCGCGTCTTTGAAGGCAATCGCCCGTCGAACACCATCCTCGCCGAACGCCTCACCCCCGAGGTCCTCGGGAAACTGGTCGCGTTGTACGAGCACGCGGTCTTTACGCAGGGCGTCATCTGGAACATCGATTCCTTCGACCAGTGGGGCGTGGAGCTCGGCAAGGTGCTGGCGCAGAAGATCATTCCCGAGCTCACCAGCATGACCGAACCCGAGCTAGCCCACGACAGCTCGACCAACAACCTGATTGGCAAATACCGCAAGGGGACTCTGAGCTAAGCCTTCGCACAGATAAGTAAAGCCAAAGAGGCAGGCGTGTGCGACCAAAGGAAGCGAACCCAGCGACTCGCGCCGCAGGCGCGTCTGCCGGGACGGCCAGTCCCGCCGCAGGCCGCATCCGCCCGGATGACCAGTTCCTTCCCCGCAAGCGTCATTGCTTCCCAGGCCTCCGCGCACTTCTAATTCAGCAACATGCGGCGCAACTCTTCGCGCCCGCCGGGGTTCACCCAATCACAAGAAGAGGAGAGCGCAC
>DASVAI010000008.1:0-6874 GCA_036376445.1 Acidobacteriaceae bacterium | reverse complement strand
GACATGCGATCACCTGCTGCGGATCCCGATGGCGGGGAAGGTGGCGTCGCTGAATGTGTCGGCTGCGGGGGCGGTGGTGCTGTATGAGGCGTATCGGCAGCGGCGGCAGCGAGTGGAGGGTGCGCCGAAGTCCGCGGCGGCGAAGCCACGTAAAGGATTGGGGAGCTGATGCGGCTTTTTGCAGCTCTGATTGGCTGCCTTGCAGCGGCAATGGTGACGTCGGCTTACGCGCAGCAGGGCAGCGTAGTGGCGAGCAGCGGCCAGCAAGCTCCGCAGCAGGCCACTGCAGAGACGAAGTTCGATGTGCCGGATACGGCACGGCGGGCGATGCTGTTCACGAAGTATGCGCTCGATGTGCGGCTGGAGGCGCAGGACCGGACGATGCACACGCGGGCCATCCTGACGGTGAAGAATACCGGCGTGACGGCGCTGGCGGAGATACCGCTGCAGATTTCTTCGTCGCTCCAATGGGAAGGGATCGCGGCGGCAGGCAAGGCGCTGCGCTTCGCCCACCACACTGTGGCGACGGACGCAGATCACACCGGGGCGATGAACGAGGCACTGGTGACGCTGGCTGCGCCGCTTGCTCCGAATGCTGAGCAGACGCTGACCGCGTTCTACAGCGGCTCGCTGGAGCCGACGGCGAAGCGGCTGACGGAGATTGGCACGCCGCCTGATGTGGCCCTGCATGCGGACTGGGATGGCATGCATGAGGATTTCATCGGGCTGCGCGGATTTGGGAATGTGCTGTGGTATCCGGTGTCGAATGTGCCGGTGGCGTTGGGGGACAGCGACCGGTTCTTTCGCGAGATCGGGGAGACGAAGCTGCGTGAGAGCGGGGCAATTGTATCGATCGCGGTGACAGAAGAGTTCCGCGGCGACGCTCCAACGATCGCGTTTTTGAATGGAGAGCCGGCGGCAGTGCAGGCCACGACCCCGCCTGCGGGGAGCGATGTGCCGGGGATCGCTACAGCCAAGTCGCCGGAGCGCGCATTGGGATTCGCGACCCCGTCCCTGTATCTGGCTCATCGCACCGCACAGAGCGGGAACGGATTGAAGTTGTATACGCGGCAGAGCGATGCAGCGGCGGCGCAGTCGTACATGACGGCGGCTTCGATTCTCACATCGCAGATGACGGACTGGCTGGGCGCAAAACCCAGGAGCCCACTGAGCGTGCTCGATCCGCCGGAGAGCGCGGACAATCCGCATGAAGAGGGTGCGCTGCTGATTACGAACATCGCGAACGTGGATCCCAAGAAGCTGCTGGGGCCGATGAGTCATGTATTGACGCATGCCTACTTTCGATCACCGCGGCCGTGGCTGGATGAGGGCGTCGCGCAGTTGATGGCGTCGCTGTGGAACGAACATGAGGAGGGGCGCGATGCGGCAGTCGCGCGGCTGGACAATGAGCGGGGAGCGCTGAGCATTGCTGAGACCGCCGATCCGGATAAGGACCCGGGACAGCCGCTGACGGTGGCGCACGATCCGATCTTCTATCGCACGAAGGCGGAGTATGTGTTGTGGATGCTGCGCGGGATTGCGGGCGACAAGCCGCTGGCGGCTGCTTTGAAGCAATACGATGGGGCAGCGGATACATCGCCAGATTATTTCGAGCACCTGCTGGAGCAGACGAGCGGGCAGAAGCTGGACTGGTTTTTCCAGGATTGGGTGGATCGCGACCGCGGGCTGCCGGATCTGGCGATCGAGAATGTGACGCCGAGCCGGGGCAGCGCGGAGGACAGCTATATTGTCGCGGTTACGGTATCGAATGAGGGCACGGCGGTGGCGGATGTTCCCGTGACGATCTTTGCCGAAGAAGCGAAGGTGACGGAGCGGATGCGCATCGAGGCGAAGGGCAGGGCGACGCGACGCTTCCTGGTGCATGGGCGGCCGAAGGAGGTGCAGGTGAACGATGGAACGACTCCGGAGACGCAGGCGAGCGTGCACCGCCGGGAGATTGCCTACGTGGCGCCCGGGTAGGAACGAAAGCAGATCTCTCCACTTCGCCGGTCACGCTGCACGTGCCGCCTTGGTAGCTACTGCCGCTCGATAATGGGTGCGGCGAGAGTGCCGGTCATCGACGCAGATGGCGCGGCGGCGGTTTCGGTTTCCGGCGCGTTGGCGGGCGGCGGTGGAGCGATATTCAGATCGAGTGAGCGATCGCTGCCGATGGTGCCGGTGACAATCTCGCTGGTGTTGCCGCTTGTGACCTCGCTGCTGGTAATCCCGATTTCGCCCTTCGCTACCGCCCCGCTGCCGGTCCAGCGATCGAAGCGGCGCAGCGGCGTGGAGGTGAGAGTGGGCAGCGCGCCGCCCGTCCAGGTCCATTGCAGATTGCCTTTGGCTGAACCGCTGAGGTCCGAGGCGCTGGCGCCGCTCATCGCGAGATCTGCGGAGAGATTGATCGTGCCGGGCCCCCAATGCTCTTCGACGAGCTGCGCGAGCTCTGGAGCGCTGATGTGCCGCAACTGCACCGCGGCGTCATAGCTAGGCGTGGACGCGAGGGCGACGGCGCCGGTGGCGTGCAGCGTGCCGCCCAGCACCCGGCCATCGAGACTGCGGATGGCGAGATTGCCATCATGGATCGCGAGATCGGCGGCAATGCCGGCGGCCTCGATCTGGCCAAGAGACAGGCGGTTGATGTGGACTATGCCCTCCATGAGCGGCCAGTCGTGGCTGCGGGAGCGCACGCGATTGATGAACTCCTGCATAACGCCTTCATCCTGACCCTGGAGCGATGCGGCGAGCGCGCCGAGGTTTAAGGTTTGCGCCGTGAGATCGAAGCGCCGCGAGCATGGAGCGGAGCAGGCGAGCGGCAGGCGGAGGCTTCCGTTGAATCGAGTTGCACCGAGAGAGGCTGTAATTCCGCTCCAGCGCGCTTCAGCCGGTGAAATCGACGCCGTCGCGGTGGCGATATGCACCGGCTCGGCAAGATAGGAGGGCTGAAAGGCCGCGTTCTGCAGGGTGATCGAGCCGTTAATGGCAGAGAGCGGCGCGTTCTGATCGAGAGCGACGACGGGCAGGAGCCAGTCACCCTGCACGGTGAGGTTGTAATCTGCCACTCCGCTCCCTTGCATACCTTCGAATGCGGCAGGAACGATGTTGAAGGCCAGCGCGAGAGGCATGAGACGCCGAAGCAGCGCCGCGCCGGAGTAGTGGAGTTGGTATCCCTGGCGGGTGAGCCGCGCCGTGGCGACGAGCGGCTGGGCGCCACCAAGATTGACCCGGGAAGGCTCGAGCACGAGAGCGACAGGCTGAGTTGGGGAGGACTGCACGCTGAAGCGGAGATCGGGCAGCGCCTGGCCCAGATTGTCGCCGCGGACGCGAAGGGCCGTGGCGGCCAGCGAGCCATCGGCTACAGTTTGCTGGCCATTGTCGCCGGCCCGGCGCGCATAGGCGATATCGCCGTTGATGACGCCATCGAATGCGATGTCATTGTTGAGGCGGCCGCGGGTGTGGCGCAGCATTTCGAATGCCGCGTCGGCAGGCAGGCGTGTGGCGACAAGGCGCAGATCAGGCTGAGGCTCGGCGCCCTGAATCTGGTCGAGAGAGCCGCTGAGGGCGAGGCTGCCGTCGCCCACCGGCGAGAGACAGTGGATGCGGTCGATGGATGCCTGCGCGTGGTGATAGCTAGCGGTGCAGGTGGCATGGAGATTGAGCGGTCGCGTGGGCTCGAAGCCTTCCCGGTGGAAGTCGCCGGCGGAAGCGGCGACCTGAACGGCGAGTGAATCGGGAACTCCCGTGATCACGGCGGTGATGCTGGTGTTGCCGCGCCAGCCGAGGTCCTGGGCAACAAGCATGCGGCTGACCTGACCGAGCGGCGCACCGCCCCATTCCGCGCGCAGGTGCAAGGGCAACTCGTCGGCGGACGAGGCGCGACGAACGCTGCCGCTGATGCGGACCTGGCCGGTGTCGGCGAGGGAGAGATTGATGTCGGTGCGCATGGGCTGCGCTGCGAAGCGGAGCTGCCATTCTTCGGGGTTTTCCAGCCAGACCGACACATCCGCGTTCATGAACGAGAAGGGGAGCTTCTCGTTGCCGTGTTTGAAATTGACTCGCGCGTTGCTGGCTTCGATGTAGGGGAAGCGGTTCTGGCCGCGGATGGGCGCGCGGCCGGTGGGCGCCTGTGGGGTCCGCGAGGCCTGCAGCAGCACGGAGGCAAAGTTCCACTGGCCATCGGGCGCGCGTTCCAGGTTGAGGCTGGGTTCGTCGAGCGAGATGCGCGCGATCTCAAGCCGGCCGCGCCACAATGATGTGAGACGGAAGGCGGCGGTGACGCTGGAGCACTGCAGGATGGGTTCCGCGCTGAAACCCGGGTTGGAGTCGACGACGAAGTTTGCGATCTGCACGCCGGGGCGGGGAAGCAACTGCAGGGTGATCCCCGAGACTTCCACCGGATGACCGAGTGCGGCGGCGAGGCTGGCCGAGATGCGGCGCTGATAGCGGCTGATGTTGATGAGCGGCGGAAGGACAAAGGCGGCGATCAACAGAGCGAGGACAGCGAGAGCGATGAGGAGACGACGACGGCGGCGCTTCGGCCGTGGCGGTTCCACCTCCCGTTGGACGCTGGGGGGTTCCTGCGGAAGTGGGATGGGTGACTGGCGCATGGCTATGCCGTTTTCACAGATATCATGTTCGATCTGCACCCACGAGGAGCATCTTTCCTGTTGGAAAAAGATGCGGGAGTTTCGTTCGGCGCCTTCACTCTCAGTGAAAACGGGTTAGCGCACCAAATGGAAGGTCCTGCGCCAGCGCGTCTGATCGAAGAAGTGGATCAGGACATGACCGAACTGCTGTATCCGGTCGCCCATGCTGGTGCGGTCCTCATCTTCGGCAGGCGTAATGAAGGACCAGTAGACGAAGAGCGGGCGCCCGACGATGTTTTCGCGCGGGACGAATCCCCAGAAGCGCCCATCCAGGCTGTTCAGCCGATTGTCGCCCATGGCGAAATAGTTGCCGGGGGGTACAACGAGATCGCCGTTCTGGAGGTGGTTGGGTAGGTCATTGGCCCACGTGGGTTCAACGTCCTGGCCCATCGAAGTGGGAACGTTGGGGAACTCATCGCGATACGGCATGTAGTTGCTGTAGTCGGGGTGTCCGGCCTGAGGCTCGTCCTGGCGCTTGCCGTTGAGGTAGACGTAGCCCTCATGCAGATGCAGATGGTCACCGGGGATGCCGACGACGCGCTTGACGAGAAACATGTCCGGGTAGCCAGGCTTGTAGAAGACGATGATGTCGCCGCGGTGCACCGTGCGATAGCGCACGAAGGGGGCCCAGTGGGCGGGCGGCGCGAGATTGGTGCGGTCGACGAGGACGTGGTCGCCGATGAGCAGGGTCTTCTCCATGGAGCCGGAGGGGATGACGAAATTCTGAAAGATGAAGGTGAGGATGAAGAGGCCGACGACGATGACGGCGCAGTAGGAGGAGAGGGCCTCCAGCGGGGTTTCCTCGTGCTTCTCGACGCTCGCCGTGGCGGAGGTTGCCGGAGCGGACTCGACGGTGGGGAGGTTCGTTGTTGTTTCGGCCATCAGTGTCTGCTGCGAATCTGGTGCTTGATCGCCCCGGTTAATGAACGACATGCAGGATGCGGTCCCAGCGGGCGAAGTCGATCAGTCGATCCTCAACGCTGTTGCCGAGTCTACCATCCGGAAGCGGCTGGAGGTCCGTGGCGGAGGGCTCACGCAGGGAAAAGTAGATGACGAGGGGCGTGCCTTCGATGTTTGCGCGCGGAACAAAGCCCCAGTAGCGGCTGTCTCGGCTGTGATTGCGGTTGTCGCCGAGCACGAAGTAGTCGCCGGTGGGCACGCGCAGGTGCGCGTTCTCGACCAAGCCGCGCATCTCGGTGCGCCAGTGGGGGTCTACGCCGGGATCGTCAGTGGTGTAGCGCGGGAACTGATCACGATATTCATCACCGTCGGCGCGCTCGAAGACATCGTAAGGCTCGGTGCGGAGACTGTCGTTCACGACGGAGACGCCGTTGCGGAGCGCGATCTCGTCGCCGGGAACGCCGATGACGCGCTTGACCACGTGCTCATCGGAATCGAGCGGGAAGTGGAAGACAACGATATCGCCGTGGGTGATGGTGCGATAGGGCATGAGCCAGCGCCAGATGCCGGCCGGGGCGAACGTCATCTTGTCGACGAGGAGGAAGTCGCCGACCAGCAGCGTTCGCTCCATGCTCTCTGAGGGGATGCGGAACGGCTGCACGAGGAAAGCAAGGATGAAGAGCGCCACGATAATGATCGTGAGGGTGGAGCGCACAGTGTCCAGCAGATGCGGCATCACGAAATGGATGTGATGGTGGCGCGCCGGCGCGGCGGCCACGGGCGGAGGTGGAGCCTGGGTGCTCACGCTGTGGCGCTTTCCTGCGGGGCAGCGGACCCCAACTGCTCCAGCAATTGCTGGCAGGCCAGCCGCGCGGCTTCCTGTTCGGCTTTCTTTTTGGTGGTGCCCGTTCCCTGCGCGATGACGGGCGGCAGATGCGGCGAGAGGGAGACGACGACCTCCACCAGGAAGCGCTTGCGATGGTCTGGCCCGGTGGCGGCTTTCACCTCGTACTCCGGAGGCGCAGCACCCTTTGCCTGCAGTATTTCCTGCAGCGCCGATTTGTGATCGCCTATGTTTTCGCCGCGCTCCAGACCCTTGTAGAGCCGCTGGGCGTTGGGCTCGATGATGGTGCGCTCGACGAAAGCACGCGCAGCGTCGAGGCCGGCGTCGAGAAAAAGCGCGGCGATGACCGCCTCGAGGCTGTTGGCGAGGAGCACTGTTTTTTCGCGGCCGCCATTGCGCTCTTCCCCGCGACCGAGCCGAAGGTAGTCGCCGAGGCGCAGCGATTCCGCAACGCTGCCGAGATGACGTCGGCTGACCAGAGCAG
>DASVAI010000494.1:0-4334 GCA_036376445.1 Acidobacteriaceae bacterium | reverse complement strand
GGCGCGACATCGCGCGGCTGCGGGGCAACTTGCGGAGCAGACTCTGGCAGACGCCGGGGAACGCCGCCATCTCCATCTGCTGGATGACGGGATGCAGCATCGCGGGCTGGCGCGCGACGCGGAGATCGTTCTGCTGCATCGTTCCGATTTTGAGACGACGATGCTTCCGGCGGGGCGGCTGCGCGAGCCGCTGACTGCGTTCAAGCGTGCGGATTTTGTGGTGTTACGCCGGGAGGATGCGGCACTGGCGGATCGTGCTCGCCGGTGGATGCGCAGCGATGCGCAGCTATGGACGATCCGACGCGATATGGAAATGCCTGCGCTGCCTGGAGCAGCTGTGGTGTTCTGTGCGATCGCGCATGGGAAGGAATTTGTCGAAGGCGTGCAGAAGAGCGGCGCGACGATTGCGGCTGCGCGCTGCTGGCGTGATCATCATCGATTTACTGAGCGGGATGTGGAGTGGCTGCGCGAGGCTGCCGTGAAGCACCAGGCCGGATGCATTGTGACCACGGAAAAGGACCTGATGCGCCTGACAGGGGCGCAGCGTGCACGACTGGAAGAGATTGCGCCTTTGCTCACGGTGCGGCTCAAGGTATGGATCGAGAACTCTAAGGCAGTACTTGACGCCCTTGAAGCGCATCTGGATGCGTGTCTGGGGCAGAGCATCGCGTGAGAGAATCAGCATTTGTTGCCGCAAAGTAATTCGCAGAAAGAGAAGTTGCGTGTGCTGGTGGTGCGCCTGGGGGCAATGGGCGATGTTCTGCACGCCATGCCTGCCATTGCGGCCCTGCGCGCCGCGATTCCGGAGTGCCACATCGGGTGGGTGATTGAGCCGCGATGGTCGCCGCTGCTGTGCACAGCGCGGGGCGAACCGTGCACGTCGGCGATGCCGCTGGTGGATGCTGTACATGCAGCCAATGCGCGGGGATGGGCGCGGCAACCACTGACGCCGGCAACCTGGCGCGCGATGCGCGGGCTGCGGAGGGCGCTGCACGAGGCGAAATATGATATTGCGATCGATCTTCAGGGAGCGGTGCGGTCGGCGGTGATCGGGAGGGTCTCCGGAGCGGAGCTGGTGGGCGAGGAGGAACCGCGGGAGCTCCCGGCGCGATGGTTCTTTCACCGTAAGGTGCCGACACGGGGCGTGCATGTGATCGAGCAGGCCGCGGAGGTGGTGGCGAGAGCGATCGGAATGCCACTGACTCCGATGCTGCCACCACTGCCGTGTGATGACGCGGCGCAGGCGCGGGTTTGCGCGATGCTGCCGGATGCAAGGCCGTTGGTGTTGCTGCATCCGGGCGCGGGCTGGGGCGCCAAGCGATGGCCCGCGGAGCGTTATGGCGCGGTTGCCGCGGCGCTGGCGCGGCGGGGATATGAGGTAGTGGTGAATCGCGCGTCGGGCGAAGAAGCGCTAGCCGGGGCGGTGGCGCAGAGCAGCGGCGGCGCGGCACGGGACCTGACCACCGACATGGCAGAATTGATCGCAATGACCAGACGCAGCGTCCTGGTAATTGGCGGTGACACAGGACCGGCTCACCTGGCATGCGCGCTGGGCAAGCCGGTGGTGGGCATCTACGGGCCGACCGATCCCGCGCGCAACGGACCGTGGGGCGTGCCGTTCCGCGTGCTGCGTCACCCGGAGAGCCGGCGCGATCATTCACGCCGCGAGGTGCCGGAGGCTGGGCTGCTGACCATAGAACCGGAGGAAGTGCTGGAAGCGGTGGATGAGCTGATGGACGAGGCGGTGCAGGCGTGAGTGTGAGCTGGACGCGTATTGCGCGCCGTATCCGCGTGCCCATGGGGTTTGTGTTTGCGCTGTTCTTTCTGCTGACGGCGCACCCTTCGGTGCATTCGCTGTTGTGGAGTCTGCTGGGGACGGTGCCGGGATTGGCGTTGCGCACATATGCCTCGGGCTACGTAACGAAGAACGAAGAGCTGACGACGACGGGGCCTTACGCGTATACACGCAATCCGTTGTATCTGGGTTCGATGTTGCTGGCGTTTGGATTCGCAGTGGCTGCGCATAGCTGGTGGACCGCGCTGGCTCTGGCAATTCTGTTTGCGCTGATCTATTGGCCGACGATCCGTTCCGAGGAGGAGTTTCTGCGCGGACGCTTTCGCGAGTACGAGGAGTACTCCACTCGCGTGCCGCGTCTCCTGCCCCGTCTGACACCAGCGCAACCGCCGGTGACAACCGAGATAACGGGCGGATTTTTCGGCGCGCTCTATCGCAAACACCGCGAGTACAATGCGGCATTAGGCGCACTCAGTATTTATGCTGTGCTGCTGCTGCGGCTGTTCGTCTGGCACAGAATCACATTCCTGTCGCCGTGATGGAGAGAAGACACGATCGAGAGGTGTATTTGAGACGGCTGCCTTTTCTCCTTGGCGGCGTATTCGCGGCGGCAATCGCGAGTGCGCAGCAGATGCCTTCACTGCCGGCACCCCAGCAGCAATATCTTCCGCAGCGACTAACGCTCGCCTATGGAGTGGACTGGCGGGTTTTTCCGGCGGGCACCGCCACGTTGCATGTGGAGAGCGACGGCACGACGCAGCGCGTGCAGGCGAATGGCGATTCGATCGGCGCGGTGAGCTTGCTTTTTAAAGTGGTCGATCGCTTTCAATCATCGTTTGACCGGCGGACGGGGTGCTCGCAGACGTTTGCCAAGCAACTGCAGGAAGGCCGCCGGCAGATTGTGAGCACGCTGCAGTTTCAGTACGGCGCGCGCAAACAGGTGCTGGATGAAAAGAACCTGGTGAAGGGCACGAGCAAGCATCAGGAAGCGCCGATTCCGGAGTGCGTGAGCGATCTGATGTCGGCAATTTTCGTTGCCGGCGCTCAACCGCTTGAGGTGGGCCGGAACTTTGTGTTGCCTGTGGCGGACGCGATGCGGGTGGTGGCAGTCACGTTCAGGCCGGAGGCGCGTGAGGAGATCAGGACCGCGGCGGGAACCTTCCAGACGATTCGGGTGGAGCCTACGGCGGATGCCGGAGTGGTGAAGAACCGCGGCAACATCTGGATCTGGTACACGGATGACAATCGGCATCTGCCGGTGCAGATGCGGGCGCGGCTTTTCTGGGGCACGATCACGCTGCGCCTCACCAGCGTGCAGCAGAAGTAGCGATGCTACTGCAGCCGGAAACGATCGCGCATGAGTCGCTGCAAACGGGGCTGATAAATGAGGTCGTAGGCCAGTTCCTTGTCGGGGAACATGGCGAGAGCTGCGCGGCGACTGTCGGCGACCATCTCTGATGCGGCTTCGTAGGTAAGGCTGCTGTCCTGCGCGATCACGGACATCACCATGTTCATCATGAGCTGCAGGCGTCGAAGATTTTTTTCTTCCTGCTGCTGTTCCAGCACGGAGCGTGCCTGTGCCGGCTGTGCCTGGCCTGTGTCCCTGGTTTCCTCTGACTGCATGCGCGGACCCCTCCGAGACTGCGGTATTTTTCGAGACTCTATACCTCTAAGGGATGCGGCGCAGCAGAAAAACGATCCATTCAGGTATCAAGGTAAGTGCGCAGGATGCACGCCAGTACCGTCGATGTAGAAGGTGGAGATGCCGAGCAGGTCGGTGCGCCAGGTGCGCGCGCCCTCTTCTTGCAGTTTTTCCAGCGTCTCCCAGCGGGGGTGATGATAGCTGTTGTAAGGACCAACCGAAATCACTGCGAAGTGCGGGGCCACGCGGGCGAGGAACGGCGGGATGGTTGAGGTCTTGCTGCCGTGATGGCCGACTTTGAGCAGATCCGATGACAGCTCAGCGGGGGGCAAGGAGAGCATCGCAGCCTCGCTGGACGTTTCTGCGTCGCCTTCGAGCAGTGCGGAATGGCCGGCATAGCTGATGTGAAGGACGAGCGAGTCATTGTTCGTCGCTAATGCGGAGGGTTGGTAATTGCACTCGGGCGCGAGGACCTGGACCGTGGTCTCACCCAGGGGAACGATATCGCCGGCAGAGAAGGACCGGACGGTGATGCCGAGCGATGCGGCTTCCGCGAGGAGGTGGTTGTACGCAGGCGTGGACGGGTTGTGCCCGACCCAGAGCTCCCGCGGGCGGAAGTTGCGCAGCACGGCAGCCATACCGCCCATGTGATCGCTGTGCGCGTGGGTGAGGACGACAATGTCGAGACGGCGGATATGGCGGCTCCATAGATAGGGAGAGACAACCTGTTCGCCGATATCGAAATTGGTCTGACGAGAAGCACCGCCAACAGGGCCGCCTGCATCGACGAGCATGGTGCGCCCGCCGGGAGTGACGACGAGGATAGAGTCGCCCTGGCCAACGTCGATGGCGCTGACCTCGAGCATATTGGCGCGGCGCGCGACGGAATGCGGAGCG
>DASVAI010000493.1:0-8909 GCA_036376445.1 Acidobacteriaceae bacterium | reverse complement strand
CTCCGCGGACGCCGCGACACAGCCGGTATCGGCGGCAGTTAGCGTCATACAGCGCGGCAACATCTCACACGTGCTCTCCCTTGCCGGTCAGTTTCAGCCGTACCAGGTCATCGACTTGCATGCGAAGGTCTCCGGATACGTGCGCCACATCTATGTGGACATCGGCGACCGCGTGCGCGCCGGGCAGACACTCGCAGTGCTCGAAGTGCCGGAGCTGAACGCGCAATACCGCGGAAGCCAGTCCGCCGAGCTCCGCAGCAAGGAGCAGATCAGCATTGCGCAGCACCAGATCAGCCGCGCGGAAGCGACGCACATTGCACTGCAGGCGAACTATGATCGTCTGCTGCAAGCGTCCAGGGCGCAGCCCGGCCTTATCGCCGGGCAGGAGCTGGACGACGCGCGGGCGAAGGCCGATGAATCGCAGGCGCAGGTGGATGCCGCGCGCGCCACACTCTCCGCGGCCCGGCAGCAATCGGACGTAGCCAAGGCGGACGTGGAACGCTACGGAGCTCTGCAGTCGTACAGCACAATCACGGCTCCGCTGAGCGGCGTGGTCACCTGGCGCTATGCCGATACCGGCGCACTCATCCAGGCGGGCACCGCGTCCGACAGCCAGAGCCTGCCGCTGGTCAAGCTCTCGCAAAGCGACCTGCTGCGCCTTCGTCTGCCGGTGCCGGAAGATGCAGTCGGCTACATCCATGAAGGTGACACGGTGCAGATACGAGTCGACGCACTGCACCGCTCATTCACCGGAAAGATCGTTCGCTTCACGCGTAATGTCAGCCTGGACACGCGCACGATGGAGACCGAGGTCGACGTCCCGAACAAAGACCTCAGCATCGATCCCGGCATGTACGCAAACACCTACGTTCAGCTCGCGCATCGTGAGAACGTGCTCACGGTGCCGCTGGCCGCCGTGCAGCGCAACGATGCCGGCAAAACCACCGTGCTGGTCGTGGACAGCCAGAACCATGTGCATCAACGTGCCGTCGCGCTAGGCATTCAGGGCTCTCTGCTGGTGGAGGTAAAGAGCGGCCTTGAGGAAGGCGATCGCGTCGTGTTGGGCAATGCCGCCAGTTACAGAGAAGGTGAAACGATCACACCACGCGTCGAACCCCAGCCGGCCAACGATGTCATGCACGAAGAAGGCGGCATGACTGACACCGCAAACGAGGGAGGCAACTAACCATGCCGAAGTTTGCCCTCCGCTATCCGTTCTTCATCATCATGATCTCGCTCATCGTGCTGCTCGTGGGTGTGGTGAACGTCATCTCCATGCCGGTGGACCTCTTCCCCTCCATCGACATCCCGGTCGTCGTCGTGGCCACCTTCTACTCCGGCATGCCCCCGGAGCAGATCGAAGCCGATATCACCGATACCTTCGAGCGCTTCTTCACTTACGCCGCGAACATTGAACACATCGAATCGCGGTCGCTGGCTGGCGTGAGCCTCATCAAGATCTACTTCCGCCCTGGCACCGATGCGAACTCCGCGCTCAGTAACATCTCCAATCTCGCCATGGCCGACCTGCGACGCCTGCCCCCCGGCACGCTGCCTCCCGTCGTACTCGGCATGACAGCATCCAGTGAGCCCGTTTGTCTGGTCACGCTCAAGGGTGAAGGCCTCAACGAAACCGACCTCAAGGACATTGGGCAATTCCAGGTGCGTAACCAGATCGCTAACGTCCCCGGGGCATCCATACCCCAACCTTATGGAGGGCGCTACCGCCAGATTCAGATTTACGTGGATCCTCTCAAGCTCCAGGCCCACAACATGAGCTTGATGGATGTGGTGGACAGCGTGAATCAGTCCAATCTCATCCTGCCCGCCGGGGATGTGCGCATCGGCACGAAAGATTACAACCTCTACGCCAACAGCCAGATGCCCAGCCCACAGCAGATTAATTCGATGCCGCTCAAGTCTTCCGGCAACGCCTCCGTGCTCGTCGGAGATGTCGGCCACGCCGAAGACTCCGGCGCTCTCCAGACCAACATTGTCCGCATCGACGGCCAGCACTCCGTCTACGTGCCTGTCTTCAAGCAGCCTGGTAAGAGCAATACCATCCGGATCGTCAACGGCACGCGTGCCGCCATCAAGCACCTGGTCGACGTTCCCCCCAGTCTGAAGGCCGCCGTAGTCTTCGACCAATCCGTCTTCGTCAAAGGCGCCATCAAGAATCTGGTGAAAGAAACCTTCATCGGACTAGTGCTCACCGGCCTCATGATCCTGCTCTTCCTCGGCTCGCCGCGCGCCGCCGGCGCATCGCTGCTCTCGATTCCGATGGCGATCCTGCTCTGCCTGCTGGTAATGAACGCCTTCGGCGGCACTATCAATACCATGCTGCTCGCCGGTATCGCGCTGGTGCTCTCGCGGCTTATCGACAACTCCGTCGTCGTGCTCGAAAACATCATCCGCTTTATGGAAGAGGGCGCGCCGCCGGAGAAGGCATCCGCCGAAGGAGGCTCGGAAGTGTCGCTCGCGGTGCTGGCCGCCACCGTTGCCACTTCCATCGTCTTCTTCCCGGTCTTCCTGCTCAACGGCGTCAGCCGTTATATCTTCGCCGATCTCGCGCTCGGCGTCGTCCTCTGCATCTTCGCTTCATACTTCTTCTCCATGACTCTGGTGCCTCTCTTTTGCGCGAAGTTCATCAATCTGCATGAAGAGCACGGCGAAACGGAGGCGGGCGAGAAGAAGCGCTCCATCTTCCGCCGCACGGTAGAGTGGTTCAACATCTACTTTCAGGGCATGCTCGAGCGCTACGAGGTGTTCGCCTATCGCACCATGAAGCGCCCCGGCCTCACCGCCGCTGTCCTGCTCGGCGGCAGCGCAATCATTGTCCTCGCTCTGACTCCCCTTCTTGGCCGCTCATATTTTCCCCGCACCGACCCCGGCCAGTTCGTCATCAAGATCAAGATGCCTAGTGGCACGCGAATCGAGGCCAGTGATGCCTACATCGCGCGCGTCGAAGACGAAATCCGCAAAGTCGTCGCGCCTCACGATCTTGGGATGATTGTCTCTAATATCGGCATCACGCATGGTCCTTCCACCATCTACAGCTCCAATTCTTCAATGGACACGGCCTTCGTCCAGGCCAGTCTTACGGAAGATCATTCCACAGGCTCTTACGAGTACATTGATCGCGTACGCCGCCGGCTCGCCGCCGACATCCCCGAAATCCAGACCTATTTCCAGGCCGGCGGCCTCGTGGACTCGGTCATCAATCAGGGCCTGCCTGCGCCCCTCGACATCCAGATTAGTTCCAATCATCAGCGCGCCGCCTTTGCCAAAGCGCAGGAGATCGCGCAGCAGTTGCGCGGCCTTTCCGGCGTTGGCGACGTCTACATCCCACAGAACCTGAAGTATCCCGGCCTTCAGCTCAACATCGATCGCGAACGCGCATCCCTTATTGGCCTCACCCCCAAGGACGTGGTCGACAACGTCATCACCGCGCTCACCTCCAATGGCCAGATCGCGCCTAGCTACTGGATTGACCCCAACACCGGCAACAACTACATGCTCACCGTGCAGTACTCCACCCATCAGATCCAGCATATGAACATGGAGGATTTCAAGAACATCCCCCTCCGCGGTAAAGGACAGAAGAACTACACGCCGCTGCGTTCGGTCGTCTTCACCAGGCCCATCGACACACCCACCGAAGTGGATCACTACGCGCTTCGCCGCGTGATCGACATTTACGTACAGCCGCGTTCTGCCGCGTTGAACACCATCAGCAGCCAGGTGCAGCACATCCTGAAGAACGTCCAGACACCGCGCGGCATGATCATCACCGTCCGCGGCGCGGTCCGCAGCATGAGCGACTCCTTCGTCCGTTTCGGCATCGGCCTCATCCTTGCCATCGCGCTCATCTACCTCGTGCTCATGGCGCAGTTCGCCTCCTTCCTCGATCCCTTCATCATCCTGATGGCCATCCCGCCCGGTCTCGCTGGAACCGTGCTCATCCTGCTGCTCACCGGCACCACGCTCAACATCATGTCGCTCATGGGCGTCATCATGATGACCGGCATCGTCGTCTCCAACTCGATTCTCATTGTCGAATTCGCCGGCATTCTTCGAATCGAGGGCAAGAGTCTGCTCGATGCCGTGGTGCAATCCTGCAAAATCCGCATGCGCCCCATCCTGATGACTTCCTTCGCGACACTGCTGGGCATGATTCCGCTGGCACTCGGCCTCGAGGCCGGCAGCGAGCAATACGCGCCGCTCGCGCGCGCCCTCATCGGCGGACTCGCCGTCTCCGTCGTGGTCACCATGTTCCTGGTGCCTGCCGTCTATCTCCTCATCCATGGACGGCGCGAGGGTCATACCGCAGCGGAGGTGGCATAGCCATGCGATACAGAATGACGATGCTCTTCCGCTTCGTATCCGTCGCGATCCTCCTCGTACCCTCCGCGCATGCGCAGGTGGCAACACCGGCCACGTCTTCCACTGCACCCGGTCCCCAACTCACCCGCGAGGACGCCGAACGCATGGCGCTCGCGAACAATCCGCGCACCAGCGTGAGCCATCTGCTCGCACTCGCGCAGCACCAGGTCGTGCGTCAGGCTCGTTCGGCAGAGCTGCCGCAACTGGAAGGCAATATCACGGCGCAGGGTGCCAATGACGCCAGCCGCGTCTCTTCCGGCTCGCTCTCCGCATCGCGGCTCTTCACGCGTGCCGGCGCGGGCATCAACTTCTCCCAGCTCATCACCGACTTTGGTCGCACCAGCAATCTCGTCGCCTCGACCAAGCTGCAGGAGCATGCCCAGCAGGCCCACGAACTCGCCACCCGCGAAGACATCGTCCTCATCGCCGACCAGGCCTTCTACAACGCGCTCCAGGCGCAGGCGCTGCTCCGCGTGGCGGAGCAGACCGTCGCGCTGCGGCAGACCACGCAAAGCCAGGTCAACCAACTCACGCAGAACAAACTGCGCTCCACGCTTGACCTCACCTTCGCGAACGTAAACCTGTCACAGGCACAGTTGCTGCAGCTCGACGCACAGAACAACGTCGATGCCGCAATGGCTGCGCTCGACGAGGTTCTCGGTCTGGATCATCCTGTAAAGTACACGCTGGTGGATGCGGCAAAGACCAATCCGCCGCCTCCGGACGAGCAGACACTCATCGATCTGGCGGTGAAGCAGCGGCCGGATTTGCAGTCTCTGGACCTCACGCGTCAGTCACAGGAGAAGCTCAGCCGGGCACAGCGCGACCAGCTCCTTCCTACGCTCTCTGCCATCGGCACGGTAGGCACAACACCAATTCGTAACGATCAATACTACGTTTCCAGTTGGGACGGCGCCATCGGCGGAAACCTCCGCATTCCCCTCTTCAACGGCTTTCTTTACTCGGCCCAGGCAAAGGAATCCAGGTTGCGCGCGGAAGCAACCGCGCAGCAGACCCGCGAGCTCAAGAACGTAATCGTGCGCGACGTCCAGACGGCATGGCTCGACGCAAACAATGCATTTCGCCGCCTCGCCGTCACCGCGCAACTGCTCGATCAAGCAAACCAGAGCCTCGCGCTAGCGCAGACTCGCTACAAACTCGGCCTTTCGTCAATCGTCGAGCTAAGCCAGGCGCAACTGCAACAGACCCAGGCGGAGATCACAAACACCAACGCACAGTACCAATACCGGCTTACACTCGCCGAGCTCACTTTCCAGACCGGCGTGCAGCCGTAGCAGCTATCATGCGGGCAGCGGCGGCACCGCGATTCCCTCCTCCGCATAAACTGCGCTGTTAGCAATTGCCGCGCCAATCGCGGAGCCATAGCCCACACGCGCATTCGCCATCGGCTGCCGCTTCGCGCGCACGCATTCAATGAACGCGCGGCACGCCGTCAGCGTCGGGTCTTCCTTCACCGTCACCGGAAGCTTTTCGCCAGGCCCGCGATACGGCATCTCGCCCTTGGTCGAATAGGACGCCCCGGTTACGATGCCACGCGTCGCCACCTCCGCGCCCGTCACCACAGGTTTCGTATGCGTCTTCGGCTCATAATAAAACGTCGCATCCTCGATCGTGATCGCGACGCTGCCTTCCGTGCCATACACCCAAAGCTCATTGCCCATCTTCGCATTGTCGGTAATGGAGCTGAACATCAGCCGCCGCCCGCCCGGATAACTGAACACTGCCTGCACGTTGTCCCCCACTGTGCGCCCGTCATGGTAGCGCACAATGCTCGTCATGCCGGTAGCGCGCTCCGGAATCGCATCGAAGATCCAGTTCGCAATGTCGATGTGATGAGAGCCAAGCTCCGTCACCAGCCCGCCCGATGTCTCGCGATACAGACGCCAGTTGATCAGGTGCTCCAGCGTGCCGCCGGGATCGGGGCTCGGCACCTGCCGCCGCCAGTTATTGTTCCGATGCCAGTACGCATACACGTGCGTCGGCTCGCCGATCTTGCCCTTCTTGATCTCCTCCACCGCCGCGCGCACCCACGGCGCGTATCTATATTGATGGCCGATCTGGAAAAGCGCGCCCGGCTGGCTGGCCGCCTTGTAGATCTCCGCGCACTGCTCCGGCGTAAATCCCATCGCCTTCTCGCCGTACACCGGTCGTCCCGTCTTCAGCGCGGCCAATACGTGTTCGGCGTGATGGGCCAGCGGAGTCGCAATGTAGATTGCGTCCAGGTCCTTGCGCCCCAGCAGCTCGCGATACTCCTTCGTATGCGGGACTTCGCTGCCCACCAGCCGATTCACCTGCGCATACCGGGGCTCGTAAATATCGCACACCGCCGCAATCTGCACGCCGGGCACATGCAACAATTGCCGTATCAATTCCTGCCCCCGGCTTCCTGGCCCGATCACACCGACGCGCAGCTCATCGGCATGCGGCGTCTCCGCCAGCCCGCGCACGCCATCCAGCCCCATCGCGACCCACGCCGCGGATGCCCCACCCAGCAACTCTCGTCGATTCACTCCGTTTGCTCCTTCATCCCACTACTTCACAATAGTCTGTCCGGGCCACCGGTATCTTTCCACGACCGCATCAGGCAGTACCACCAGCGCCGCATCCGCCTGCGGCAGCGAGCGCATCAACCGCTTCCGCGCGGCAGCATCCAGCACAAACATTGCATTCGACAGCGCATCGCTATCCGTCGCCGAAGGCGCAATCACCGTCGCCTGCACGCGCCCCTCCACCGGCTTGAGTGTCCTCGGGTCCATGATGTGGCAGTACTGATGGCCGTGCACAACAAAGTGCTTCTCCGAGCAGTTCGCGGTCGAAAGCGACGTGTCGCGCAGCACGACAGTCGAAATCACCGATCCCGCATCTCCGGCACCGGGCACCTTCACTTTCCATCCTCGAACGGCGGGCGGCGCGCCCAGTCCATAGATCGTGCTTGAGCCCGCCGAGAGCAGCGCTGCATGTACGCCGTCTTCGCGCAGCGCCTTCACCGCCGCGTCCACAGCAAAGCCCTTGCCGATGCCCCCGGGATCAAGCTCCACACCCGGCGCGGTGAAGCGCACAGTGCGTGTCCGCGCATCCAGCATCACACGCCGCCATCCCGTCTCCGCGCGCACCTGCGCCAGCTCCGCGTCAGTCGGCACATGACCCGTGCTGCGGAAGAATCCCCACGCCTTCATCAGCTTTCCGACCGTGATATCGAAGGCGCCGTCCGAGCGCGCGCTCCACGCAAGCGATACCTGCAGGAAACGAAACGTCTCCGGATCGGTCGTCACCGCGTGCTCTGCGGCTTGGTGGTTGATGCGCGAGAGCTCGCTGTCGGGCTTGTAGTTGCTGAGCAGCGCATCGAGCTGGTCCACAATTTCGAAGACCCGCTCCGCCTCGCGGTCCGCCGCCGCCGTATCTGCTGCATAAATATAGAGCGTGAAGTCGGTTCCCATCGCAGGATGCACGCGGGTAAAGAGCTGTTCGGCCGCGGAGCATGTAGACGCGAGGAGCGCCAGGACAAAGACCGCGAACCATACGCGCACATTCACCCAACGGCTGACTTGCTGAGTCGCCGACTTGCTGACTCGCTCCACCTACAGATACGCGCTCATCTTTGCCGCCATCGCCTCTTCTAGCGTCACGCGCCGTTTCGCATGAAACGCAAGGGTCGACATGTGCGCCGCAATCGCCGATTTGTATCCGATATCGACCGAGGCGTTCGGCGTCTTGCGATCGCGAATGCATTCGAACCAGTTCGCCATGTGGTCGGTGTCCTTCGATTCGCCCTTTTCCACCGCGGCATCCGGATTGTTCATCTTCTCCGGCATAAAGGAGATCGAGGACACGGAGCGGCCCGTCACCATGTCGTTCGATCCCGACACGTGCTGGATCGTTCCCTTGTCGCCCAGAATGTGCTCGCCCAGCCCGTATCGGCTGTTGCTGAAGGTGGACTGCCAGTTCACCAGCATGTCCGGATATTCGAGCGACACCATGATCGTATCCGGCACCTGCCGCCGGTCCTTCTCCGAAAAAATCCCGCCCGTCATCGTCGCAGCCTTCGGCAGGTCGAGATCGAGCGCCGTGATAATCCAGGCAATCTGGTGCACCATGTTCTCCGTCACATTCCCGCCGGAAAACTCCCAGAACAAGCGCCAGTTGATGTACTTGAAGCCGTCAAACTGCGCCGCCTTGCGCCCGTCGAGAAACAGCTTCCAGTTCACATGATCGGGATTGCAGTCCGAAGGCACCGGCCGCACCCACTGCCCTTTGCCGATCGGCGTGTTGCGGCTCATCCACGCGTCCACACTGCACACCTTTCCCACCTTGCCGTCACGGATCCAGCGCAGCGCATCCTTCAACTCGCCGGAGCTCTCATGCTGCAGCCCGATCTGCACCACCTGCTTTGACCCCGCGGCCGCCTTCTTGCACTCCACCGCGCCCGGAATATCCCAAGTCATCGTCTTTTCGGAGTAGAGGTCCTTGCCCGCCTGCAGCGCCGCCACAAAATATTTCGTGTGCAG
>DASVAI010000484.1:0-4417 GCA_036376445.1 Acidobacteriaceae bacterium | reverse complement strand
GCCGTTGTTATTTCATGGACGGAAATCACCACGGCCGTCGGCTTTTACCACTTCAATTTGTTATTGATCATCGCGGGAATTCTTGGCGTTCTGCTCTCCCTCGACTTGTTCCTTTTCTATTTCTCGTGGGAACTGATGCTCCTTCCCATGTACTTCCTGATTTCGGTCTGGGGTCGTGAAAGGCGAACCCGTGCGGCGGTCAAGTTCTTCCTTTTCACTCAGATGAGCGGGCTGTTGATGCTGATCGCTCTTCTGGCTCTCTACTTTGCGCATCACCAGGCAACAGGTGTCTACACCTTCGAGTATCAGGATCTTCTCGGCACGCCGCTCGGTCCTCATCGAGCGATGTGGATCATGCTCGGCTTCCTCGCCGCCTTCGCGGTGAAACTGCCTATCTTTCCATTCCACACCTGGCTTCCAGACGCATGCGCAGAAGCTTCCGCGGCAACCAACCTGGTACTGGCAAGCCTGATGGCCGCTACTGCAGCGTACGCCATGATCCGCTTCCTTCTACCGCTCTTTCCTGAAGCAGTCCGTACCGTCAGCCCTCTCATGATCGTGCTTGCCGTAATTGGAATTCTTTATAGCGCCATTCTGGCCTTCTCCCAAACCAACCTGATGAGGCTTATCGCCTATGCCAGCATCGGCCATCTGGGGTTCGTGATGCTTGGGATCTTTGCCGGCAACTCCCTCGCTCTCCGCGGCGCGGTCATGACGATCATCGCCCATGCGATCAGCATCGGGGCTCTTTTCCTGATCGCCGGATCGATAGAATACCGTGTGGATTCGCGCGAGATCGAATCGATAGGCGGCCTTTGGGATACGGTGCCTCGGCTGAGCGGTGTGGGCCTCTTCTTCGCGCTCGCCGCGCTGGGGCTCCCGGGGTTGGGCGATTTCATCGGCGAGTTTCTCATCCTGATCGGAACATACAAGACGCACATCGCTGCAGCCGCCGTAGCGGCATGCGGCGTACTAGCGGCTACCTTCTATGCGCTGCGCTTCGTGCAATACGCGTTCCAAGGACCAAATCACCATGCATGGCAACTGCCGGACCTTGCTCCGCGCGAGGTGCTTATATTGGGCGTGTTGATGGTTGTGCTGGTCTGGTTAGGTCTCTACCCGCAACCCGTCTTTGAAACCCTGGGGCAGGCAGCGAACCATGCCCCGGCACTCTGGAGATGAGCGATGAATGGCATCCACCTCATCTCGCTCTTGCCGCTGTTGATCATCGCTGCAACCTCTGTTGTGGTGCTTCTGGCGATCGCTGTCCGCCGTAATCATGCTGCCGCCTTTGGCCTTACGCTTGCGGGACTCGCAGCGGGTATCTGTTCGACGTTCTTTACGCCGCCAAGTCAGGCAACTCAGCTGCTCCTGATGGACAGGTACGCGTTCTTCTTCATGGGTCTGCTGATGGCGGCCAGTCTCTTCATCGCGCTGTTGTCCTATGGCTATCTCGCCGCACGGGAAGGAAAGAGAGAGGAGTTCTATGTTTTGCTGCTGGTTGCCACGCTTGGCGCTATGACGCTCACTGCAAGCAGCCATTTTGCCTCGCTCTTTCTCGGAATTGAGATCCTCAGTGTCGCGCTATACGGTTTGATCGCCTATCTCCGCGATCGCCCGCTCCCGCTCGAAGCCGGAATAAAGTACCTGATCCTGGCTGGCTCTTCCTCCGCGTTCCTGGCCTTCGGGATCGCCCTCGTCTACGCTGACGTCGGCGTTCTGGATTTCGCCGCGGTGGCACAGCGCATTAGCAGTGCTCAAAGCGGATCGGCGCTGGAACTTCTGATTCCCGGCACCGTTCTGGTTCTTGTTGGTATCGGTTTCAAACTGGCGCTCGCTCCGTTCCACATGTGGACGCCGGATGTCTACGAGGGTGCACCGGTTCCCGTCACCGCATTTGTGGCTACGGTGTCGAAAGGCGGGATGTTTGCCCTTCTCCTGCGTTATTTCAGTCTGACTGGAGCCGACCGATTCCCTCCCTTGCTTCTTGTACTATCGATCATCGCCATCGCGTCCATGGTGGCCGGCAACCTGCTGGCTCTGTTTTCAACCAACATCAAGCGTATCCTGGCTTACTCTTCGATCGCCCACATGGGCTACCTGCTCGTGGCAGCTGAGGTGAGCAGCCGCCTCGGCGTGGGTGCCGGTGCGTTCTATCTGGTGGCCTATTTCGTTATGATCCTCGGCGCGTTGGGCGTCGTGACCTCGCTTTCGAGTGGCGAGCGCGACGCAGATCGGCTTGAGGATTATCGAGGTCTCTTCTGGCGGCGACCAGTGCTTGCGCTCATCTTTACAGCTATGCTGCTGTCACTCGCAGGTATTCCGCTCACTGCCGGCTTTCTAGCTAAGTTTTACCTTGTGGCTGCAGGTGCTGATTCTCATGCCTGGCTACTCATCTTCGTCCTGGTCGTCACCAGCACCATCGGCCTCTTCTACTATCTGCGAGTGGTCGGGGTGATGTTTCATCAGCCAGCCTCGGAAACTTTGGTGCCTGAACCTTTGCCGAGCCGCACCCCGGCTGTATCGGTCGTCCTGGTGGCGCTCTCGGTATTTCTGATTTGGTTTGGAGTCTTTCCCTCGCCACTACTTCACCTGATTCAATCCGCGATCGGCAGCATCTTCTGAATAGAGGAGTCTGAATCATGGAAAACGCACTTTATCCTGTTGCAACACTCGAAATAGCAAAGAAACGCGAACAGCTTACGCCTGAAACCCTGAACGCCTGGCGTGCCTTTAGCCGGCAGGTCTTTGCCGACGGAGCCTTGCCCGCCAAGACGAAGGACCTCATAGCGATTGCCGTTGCTCATGTAACGCAATGCCCGTATTGCATCCGCGCGCACACCAAAAGCGCTCTTGCCAAGGGCGCGACCGACAAGGAGATCATGGAGGCCATCTGGGTGGCCGCCGAGATGCGAGCAGGAGGCGCCGTGGCGCACTCGGCGCTCGCCATCGATGTGATGAAAGAACATGCTTCGCACGAGGAGGAACGATGACTTTGGCCGCGCACGAGCAACGCGCATTAGTGGACCGGCTCACCTCCGCCTGCGGAGGGAGCTATTCTCCGGAGATTCGGCGGCGCTTCTTTATCAGCGGTCCTCAATGGGCCGCGGCGTACCAGGGCCAGGCGCTCTTCCACGCTCCGACGCGCGAACCGGTTGCGCCGGCGGATGTAATTCGCCATTTCTCAGAAATTGGGATCGGATGGTGGACGAGTCACGACACAGACATCATCTCCCCGAACGAGTTGATGAGCGAAAAGCAGGATGAAATTCTGGACGGCATCACAACTTCCCTAAAGAAATATGGAGTCCAGTGCTCCATGGTTACCGGCGAAACATTCTTCAGCCCCGTCTGGGCTGGAAGTCCCGCAGGCGAGCAGCCGGAGGTGCGCGCCTATGCTGCGCGCCGCCTTGAGAACGTGGTGGAAATTGGACATGAGCTAGGCGCTCGTTTCGTCGTCTACTGGCCCGGGACGCTCGGATATCAATTTCAGGGGATCGTCGACGAGACGGTGATGCTGAAGCGTTATGCCGATCTGATCAACGCGGCCTGCGAGAAGGATCTGTCCGTCGCGCATACGCGCGGTACTTCAACGATGCGCCATTGTCTTGAGGCAAAGCCCTTCGAGCCCCAGGCGGAGCTGATCCTGCCAACTACCGACGCGATGCTGGGGTTCATCGGCTCCGGGCTCGTGAAGCATCCGGAAATGGTGGGCGTGAACACGGAATATCTGCACGAACTGATGTGGGGCGGCGCCCCGCGGGCGGCGCTTGCCCGCGCGCTTGTCGCTGGAAAGCTGTGGCATATCGATATCAACGATGGCTACCGGCTCAAGCATGACGTGGATATTGCTGTGGGATTGATCAATCCCCTGGACTGGTTAAATGTGCTTGTGCTCCTGCGTGCGCACGGATATGGAGGCCCTTTCAATTTGGACTATAAGCCGGCGCGCACGACGAGCAACTATGGTGTCTTCAAGGTCAGTTTTCCTACCGCGGTCGATCGCTTCATTACCTTGTGGGAAATTGCCGGCGAGGCCATGGCCGATCCCATCATCGGCGATGCGACGCGAGCGCTCGATACAGGCGGCGGCGTGGCGGAAGTGAACAATCCGGATGCAGTGTTTGAGGGGAACAAGGAACTGTGGACGCTCCATGAGTTGATCGGCCACCGGCTCTTCCAGATATTGCTCGGGCAGCATCGTGGCAGGACGATTGTGGACCTGAAATCATCAAGTTTAGAAGCCCCAGTATCGTTCGGAAGGGCATAGCGGTGGGCGGCTCGCTACCGGCCTGTTCCACGAGCGCTGTAATTAGGGCACCTTAAGCAATCTTTTCCAGCGTGCTTTGATAGTCTTCGACGAACTTCCGGATCCCCTTCGTGGTGAGCTCATGCCCAAGATCAAAGCTCTCCCATT
>DASVAI010000477.1:0-6903 GCA_036376445.1 Acidobacteriaceae bacterium | reverse complement strand
TGGGGCATGAGGGTGTGCGGACCGCGATGATCCCGCTGGGTGAAAGCCGCGTGGAGCTGCTGGAACCGCTGGGGCCGGAGACCACGGTAGGCCGCTTTCTGACGAAACGGGGCGCGGGATTGCATCACGTTGCCCTGCATGTCGAGGACATTGAAGTGGCCTGGACGGATTTGCAGTCACGCGGCTACAGCATTGTGTCGCCTGCGATTCAGACTGGCGCGGGTGGGCATCTCTACTTCTTTGTGCATCCGAAGAGCACGGGTGGGGTGCTGCTCGAAATTTGTCAGGACCTGCGGTGATGTTGGAATATCCGGTGCTGGCGATCGATACCTGTGGAGCCGCGGGAGCGGCTGCGTTGCTCAATCTTGGAAAAGATGCATCCACAGTGACTTGTATGCAACAGGTGGAGCTCGGCGGACGCGCGGCTTCCGCGGAGCTGATGCCTGCGGTGCAGAGCATGTTGGAAAGGGCGGGGTTGGAGATCGCGGACTTGCGGTCGATCCTGGTGGTGAACGGGCCGGGGAGCTTTACCGGCGTGCGCGTGGGGTTGAGCACGGCGAAGGGGCTGGCGCACGCCGCGCAAGTGCCGATTCTTGCGATCTCGCGGCTAGCGGTGGTGGCGAGTCTTTCGCAGGAGAAGCGGGATTTCGTTGCACTCCTTGATGCCGGGCGAAATGAATTTTATGCGCGACGCGACGAGCGCGAGCGGCTGGCGAGCTTCGCGGAGGTGGAGAGGCTAGCCGGCGAGGGCGTTGCGCTGGTGATAGCAGAAGAGGCGTTAGCAGCGAGATTTGCTGCATGGAAGCCCGCGCTGGTCGGACCACTCGATGCGTTTGCAGCGGGACACGCGGCAATGGCGCGGCTGCGGGCTGGCGAGGCAGAAGATCTGGCTGCACTTGACGCGAACTATCTCCGCCGCTCTGACGCGGAGCTTTTTGCGCGCATGCCATGATGATTCGGCCACTCGTGGCGGCCGACTTGTCGCTGATTCGAGCGTGGATGCGCGATGCGCCGCAGACGCCTGCATGGAGCGACGATGATCTCGCAGGTTTGATAACTGCGCCAGAGAGTGAAGGACAGCTTTTGCGCAGGAGCTGGATGACAGTCAGTAAGGGGATGGCTTGCGGCTTTGTCGTGGCGACGGCGTTGCGCGTCCCGGGATCGGCGACGGAATGCGAGATCGAATTTGTGATGACCACGCCTTCCTGCCGTCGCAAAGGTGTCGCGCGCTCGCTGGTCGGCGTTGTCGTTGAGTGGGCACGCGAGCTTTCCGCTGAGCACATCTGGCTGGAAGTGCGCGCATCGAACCATGCGGCGCAGCGTCTGTATGAATGCTGCGGCTTTGAGCGTGTGGGCCAGCGACCGGGCTACTATGCTGGTCCCACAGAAGATGCAGTGTTGATGCGATGCAGGATCGATCCAGGAGCCCAAGGCGGACTCGTATAATGACGGCTTGAGGAACTGATGGTTCGTGATGGATATTGGTACGCGATCGGACTGCTGATTGTCGCCGCCGTAGTGCGCTTTTTTTCGGCAGGATGGTTTGCGAGCTGGCTGCTGGTGCTCATTCCTGTGTTGCTGGCGGCGTTTTTCCTATGGTTCTTCCGTGATCCGGATCGCCCGATTCCAGTTGGGCCGGGGCTTGTCGTGTCGCCTGCCGACGGCAAGGTGACCGAGGTGGCGCCTATCCACACGGCGGACGGAGACCGCATCCGCCTGAGCATTTTCCTGAGCGTCTTCGATGTGCATGTGAATCGCGCGCCAATCGCGGGAGTGATTCGCCGGATCCAATACAAGAAGGGCGAGTTTTTGAACGCGCTGGATCCTGCATCCGCCGAACGCAACGAGCAGAGCGTTGTGACGATGGAAGGCGACGGCTGCGTGGTGACCTTCAAATTGATTGCCGGGCTGCTGGCGCGGCGCATCGTGTTCCTGCCCAAGGAAGGCGACCGACTCGAACGCGGCGCGCGTGTAGGGCTGATCAAATTCGGCTCGCGATGCGATCTTGTTCTGCCGGGCGATGCGCACATCCGCGTGGAGCGCGGGCAGCGGGTAAAGGGTGGAGCTACTGTCCTGGCTGATGTGGAAGTGCCATACGAGGACGCAGCATCGACAAATAGCGCGGTGGAGACGCGCCGGTGATGGAGCGCAAACGGCCGAGGCGACGCGGGATGTTTGTGCTGCCTTCGCTGTTTACGGCGGGCAATATCGCGGCCGGGTACTACGCTATTACGCAAAGCCTGCAGGGCTCTCGCGTGGAGCCGCGGCATTTCGATTACGCGGCGCTGGCCATCCTGTTTGCGATTCCGTTTGACGCGTTGGACGGGCGCATTGCCCGCATGACCAACACGACGAGCGAATTCGGCAAGGAGCTGGATTCGCTCGCGGACGTGGTCACGTTCGGCGTGGCGCCCAGCATCCTGGCCTACAACTGGGGCTTCCGCATGCTGCCCCTGAGCATGGACGGCTCGCTGCGGCGGGCCGTGGTGGAGCTGGGCGCGTTCGTCTGCTTTGTGTTTTTGCTGTGCGGGGCGAGCCGCCTGGCGCGCTTCAACATCAGTCATGACCCGCAGCCGAAGAACCCCGGGCGGCCGGACCGGAAATACTTTGTGGGCATGCCGATTCCGGCGGCGGCTGGCGTGCTGGCCGCGGTAGTTCACCTGGTGAGCGGCACACCGGTGCCCTCGTGGTGGCTGGCTGCTTTGTGGCTTCTGGTCGTGGGCCTCGCCGGGTTCCTCATGGTAAGCACATGGCGCTTTTGGAGCGGCAAGGAGATCAATCTTTCGCGGCGGCATCCTTTCCAGTTGATGGTGATCCTTGGGCTTGCCATCTATGCACTGGTTCATTTTTCAGAGGAACTGCTGTTCGTGTGCTGCTTTGCCTATATGTTCTCCGGGCTGGTGGCGCGGGCCGCCTATTCCGCACACCGGCGGCGGAAGGGCAAGCAGCGGGACAGCGGCGCCGTCGAGAATTTGGCGATCCGCGCGCCGGAAGAGCACAGCCACTAAGGGTCTGTTAACGCTATTAGGCGAGCAGCGTTGCTGGCGAAAATCGGGTCAGACGAGGCGGAGGACGCAGTGTGTGGCAGGTCCCCATACAAGTCCGACAACGAAGTCGGGACCGATTTGCGCCGCAACCCTTCGGGACGGGGCCAATTTTCCCGGCTTCTTTGTCTCTCGTCGCTCGAAGATGCCAGATATTCGTCGCTCCTCGCTCCGCGAATCCAGAAAAATTGGCTCCCGGCGCTGCCGTCTAATAGCGTTAGCAGACCCTGAATTCCTGTGCTGTAAGCTGGCAGAGTTCGGCGATGTTCTGCCGGCTGATCTTTAACCTACGGGAAATCGTGCTCCTGCCATGCCATCGAACAACCGCATTGCTATCGTCGGAGCCGCATCGCTGCGCGGCAAGGAACTGAACGAGGCCCTGGGCGAGTCGCCCTTTGCGGCCGCTGATTTTGCCTTGATGGACGATCAGGAGGCGATCGGGCAACTGGAGTCGGTGGGCGACGAAGTGACGTTCGTCCAGCCGATCACTGGGGCCTCTTTTGCTCACACCGACTTTACCTTCTTCTGCGGCAGCATCGAGCTCACGCGCAAGTACTGGGAGATTGCGGCGCATGAGGGCTCCGCGATCATCGATGTAACCGGGGCGCTGGATGCGGAGAGGGAAGCGGTGGTGATGGCGCCGTGGGTGCAGCACTCCGCAGACTCGCTGAATTTGCAGACGCCGGCGGTTGTTCCGGCGCATCCGGCGGCGCTGGTGCTGGCGCTGTTGTTGGGGCAGGTGCGACAGGCGAGCGCTGTGCGTGCGGCGTTTGCCACGGTGCTGGAGCCGGCATCGGAGTATGGGCGCGGCGCCATGGATGAGCTGCACCAGCAGACCGTGAGTTTGCTCTCGTTTCAGACATTGCCGAAATCCCTTTACGACGTGCAGGTGGCCTTCAATGCAACGCCGGCAGGTGGCGCGGAGGGCAAGATCGATCTGCAGGCGACAGAGGCGCGCGTGCGGCGGCATTATTCGCTTCTGTCGGCTGGTAAGCTGCCGGCGGCTGCGATCCAGCTTGTACATGTGCCGGTGTTTCACGGGCACACGATTTCGATCGGGTTGGATGTGGAGCGCGCGATGACGGCGGAGCAATTGCGCCAGTTGCTTGCTGCCAATGAGCACATCGAGGTAAGCAGCAGCGACGAAGAGTCGCCATCGAACCTGACCGCCGCGGGACAGGAGCAGGTGATGGTGCGTGTGCGCGCGGGAGATGACGAGACAACGGCGACGAACCGCTTCTGGCTGTGGGCGGCGGCGGACAATCTGAAGCTGACGGCGATGAATGCGGTGGCGTGCGCGCTGGAGATGCGGCGTCTGCGGCCGCAGGGCAAGGTTCAGTAATAGTCGCAGTTATGCGCCACGGACGGCGCCGTGCTTCTCGTATTGCGCGAGCAGGAAGGTGTCGGTCATGCCGGCGATGTAATCGGCGACTGCGCGGGGTGCGCCTTCTGCCTCGACGGCCGCGCTTCCGGCCGGCAGGAGCGACGGATCGCTCACCCAGCATTCATAGAGGGAACGGATGATGTGCTGAGCGCGATCGTGCTCCGGGGTGACGGCTTCGCTTTCGTAGAGATGCGAGTGGAGATACTGCTTGGCTTCACGGCGCAGTGATTCCATCTCCGGTGAAAACGCGACGAGGCGGTGCTTCGCGATGCGTACTTGGGCCAGGTTTTCAATGCCTTCGTGAGTGACTGCTTTGCCGGTGGCCGTAATCAGGTCGCCGGTGAAAGCGTTGAGCATGCGCTTGAGCGATTCGTCGATCAGGCGCTCGGGAGCTGCGGCTGGATGCTGCGCGGCCATCGGCGCATAGAAGCGCTCGAAGAGCGCGACATGAGCGCGTACGTCAGCCAGATCGAGGACGCCCGAGGAGAAGCCATCGTCGAAGTCGGCGGTGAGATAGGCAATCTCGTCGGCGAGATCGATGAGCTGGGCTTCGAGCGGCGGACGCTGGTCGAGAAAGTATTCCGCCAGATCCGGATGCTCCGCGGGGGCGTAGTCACGCGAGTGCTTGATGATGCCTTCGCGCACGCCGAGCGTGAGATTGAGGCCGGGGAAGGCGACATACCGCTGCTCAAAGACGGTGACAATGCGGAGCGCATGCAGGTTGTGGTCGAAGCGAAGCCCGTGTGCGCGCATGACGTCGTTGAGGGCGCGCTCGCCCGCATGGCCGAAGGGCGGGTGACCGATGTCGTGCACCAGCGCGAGAGATTCGGTGAGGTCGCCATTGAGCCCGAGAGCGGCGGCGATGGTGCGCGCGAGCTGGGTGACCTCGATGGTGTGGGTCAGGCGGCTGCGGTAATGATCAGAGTTGCCCTGGGTGAAGACCTGCGTTTTGCCGGCGAGGCGGCGGAATGCTCGCGAGTGGATGATGCGCGCGCGATCGCGCTGGAAGGGCATGCGGTAGGCGTGGGGCGGCTCGGCATATTGGCGCGCGGCGAGAGGGTCGTCAGGCGCGCTGCTGACCGCGCAGGCAGTGGGCAGCGGGACAACGCGCCTTGTCGTCTGTGTGTCGTTCACACGATGCCGCGAGCCCGCTCTTACTGCTTGCCGGTGCCCGGCGCCGATTCGCGGGCCAGCTTGACCTTGGCGCTTTCGAGCTTCTTCTGAACCTTGCTGACGTCCGTCTCGTCGACGTCGGCCGGGATGGTGCGGGCATACTGCGCAAGCGACTGATCCCATTGCGCGACCGCGAGGCGGAGGCGTCCGGTCTTCTCGTACAGCTCGCCGAGATGATCGTGCACGGTGGGGTCGGTAGAGACGCGCTCGCTGGCCTTGCGCAGGTTCTCTTCTGCCAGCGGGTACTGGCCGAGCTTGTAGTAGACCCATCCGAGGGAATCGAGGTAGGCGTAATTCTGCGGGTCGAGCTGAACGGCCTTCTGCAGCATGTTCAGCGCGTCGTCAAGCTTGACGCCGCGATCGGCAAGCATGTAGCCGAGATAGTTCAGCGTCATGCTGTTATTGGGATCGAGCGCGAGAATCTTGCGGAACTGCTCTTCGGCGGCATCGAAGTGCTTCTGCCGCTCCTCTAACGCGCCGCGCAGGAAGAGCACGTAGCGGGTATCGTCGTCGCCGTGGACGGGCAGCGCAGCGGCCTTGTCGAGATTGTCGCCCGCATCCTTCCAGCGGCGCAGGCGGGTGTTGATCTGCGCCAGCGCAAGATAGACGTCGCGGTCATCGTCGTTGTGCTTGAGCTGCGCGTTGGCGAGTGCGATGCCTTCCTCGGGCTTGCCGGTGTCGGCAAGCTGGCCGGCGAGCATCAACTGGACGGACTTGTTGTCCGGCATGGCCTTGGCGGCTTCGCGCGCGACCAGGGTCGCCTTGTCATATTGCTTGGCATCGCGGTAGGCGTCCACTTCGCCCTGATAGCCGCGCTCGGCATACTCGCCGCCCAGCGGGATCATCTGCTTGTAAGCGTTTGCGGCCGTCTCAGTGTGGTTCTGCTCGCGCTCCACGTTCGCCAGCCGGTCGAGAAAGATCGAACGGTTGTTTTTGTCACTGTCGGTGTAACGATTGTCCGCCTTGGCGGAATGGGAGACGAGCCCCTGCAGCAGTTGTGTGGATTCCGGATACCGGCCCAGCGCGTCATAGGTGAGGGCTTCGTTGAACTGTATCTCTTCGTTGTCGTTGGAAAGCGCCTGCGCCTTTTTAAGTGTGGTGAGCGCCGGCTCGTAATGGCCGAGGCGCCGCTGGCATTCCGCGATGCGGACGAGCGCCTGCGCGTCTTGCGGATCGGCCGAGGCGATTTCCTGGTAAGCGTGCTCGGCGTCGCTCAACTGGTTATTGTTCAGCAGCGCCTGGGCAAGGGCGCGCTTGGCATCGAGATTGTCCGGATCCATGTCGACGGCCTGCTGATAGGCA
>DASVAI010000248.1:0-8779 GCA_036376445.1 Acidobacteriaceae bacterium | reverse complement strand
CCTTGGCCCAAAAGCCTTGACTGCATCCGCCGTTGGTATATTGTTGCGGACGATGGAACTGGGAGACCGTGCATGTGTGACTTAAGGCCAAGTTCAAGATAAGCTGCCGCTTTCCCCGGCGCGGCGGCCGAGTGGATGCTGAACCTGCACTTGGTGTAAGTCGAGGCAAGTCGAAGGTTCCGAAGAGGGCACACCTATGACTTTTCCTCTTCGTCTGCTCGCAATCTCTTTGGGAGCTTTCCTCTACCTCTGCGCGAGCGCAACGAACAGTTTTGCCAAGCCGCCGGGAAACACCTCCAAGCCCATCGCTGCTCCGCCACGGCAGACGGTAGCCATTCCGGGACCTCTTCGATCTTTTGAGCGCATGGCCGGCATCAGCCAGAAGATCGAGCCGGAAGACGTGCTGCCATTGCTGGCACACAACGTATTTTTACAGGGGTATCAGGAGAACAGGCCCACCGAATTCCTGATCCTGATTGACCGGTACATGCACCAGGCGCGCGAATTGCAGGCGCTCGCCGGATCGAGCGGAACGATCGCAATCCCCGATTGCGAGCACGCCGGGCAGCTGCTGGCGATCCTGGGATACCGGATGCGCGGCACTTGCGGCCAGAAGGATATCTATGTATCAACGGCGAGCCCGGAGCGCGCGTTCCTCACGATCGATTCTGGATTTCCGCTGACGTCGCTGGAAACTGCGATGCGCAACAACACTCGATTCACGTATACGTTTCCTATCTCGCAGGTGCCGGTGCTGTTGAGCGAAGCCGACTGGCTGGGGCTGGGCAATGTGAAGGAGAAGGGGAACGGCAATCTAATCGATGTGATGCTGCACGATCCGTCGATTTGCCGGCTGTACTGGGCGTTTTCCCGCATCGACAGCGAGACGCAGGCAACACTCGTCCACTCCGCGGGACTGAGAAAGCTGCTGCCCTATGCAGCCGTGATGGATTTTTACGGCAGCGAGATTTCCATCCAGAACGGGCGCGTGCTGGTGCCGGGTGGAGAGGCGGCAGAGCCGGCATGGAAGGACCTAGTCGGCGCAAGCCCCACGTCGCCGGGTGATTTTGTCACTCATCTGCTTGCAAAAGACGACGGGTGGCTGGCGGTCTATTACGACGCGATTGCGCGTGTGGACCGGGGGCAGCAGGCGCACCTTACCGAGGCATCGCGGTTGAAGCATATGTATGAAGGCTTCCGCTGGCCGCAGCCGGACGAGAAGCCGGGTCGCGCGGTTTTCCGCAAGGCGACGCCGCTTCTGGTGCTGTTCACGCGGTTGCAGTGGGAGCCGGATGGACAGCCGCACGTTCCCGGCAACCTTGATGTGTGGAAGGAGATTTTTGCGCAGAAAACAAACTCGAAGATCGTGCATGAGTGGAGCAAGCGCTCGCGGCGGTGGAACCGTCCAGACCAGCTCATCGATGCCATCGCTGCATGCTCGCGCATCTCGACGGATGAAGATCCATTGCGCCTGTATTTGACGCTGAGCGAGCTGGACCGGGTACGGCCCCGTAGCCAGCGGCTGACTCCTGAGACAGTGCGGGTGCTGGCAAACAAATATTACGAGCGGGCGCGGTGGTATTTGATCTTCGCGGAATTTCCGGAGCTGGACCAGCCCGCGATGGTCCAGTTCGTAAAGACGGCGAATTCGATCGACAACATTCCGCACGTGCCGCTTCGCGGGAACGCACTTGGCATCTTCCAGGCCAACCTGGGACTGTGGCAAATCCTGGCGCGGCAACACGAGATTCCTCGGAGTCATTGGAACGAATCGTGGCAAAGCGTGGTGAGCGCGTTCAGCGGCATTTCGTCAGAGAGCCAACTACTGGATGCGGCACAACACTCCGTGCGTGAGCTCTTCCTTGTTTCCACGGGAAAGCAGAGAGGTTCGCAGGAAGAACTTGTGGAGTTACTGGCGGGCCCACAGCAGAAGAGCCTGGACGGCGAGCGCATGCATGCGGAGCTGGCCGGCCGCATACGCGCGGTGATCGACGACCAGCGGCTGGTTTCGCTGGACACGCTGTTTGCGCTGAGCGAGGGCATAGAGCAGATGGAGCATGGCGCGCAGGTGAGCGACAAGCTTATACCGCTGGCGCAAGACCTGCGCGGCTTTGAACTGCCGCAGCAGATCTTTACGAGAAGCGAAAAGATTGAATGGGCGCCGACGATCTACACCAGCCGCCATGCAGAGTTGCAGATCCGCACCGACATGACGAAGGTGCTGAAGAACTCCACGTCGCGCACCCAACTGGAGCTGGCGCGCGGGCAGCTTACGCCATTTGTAAGGGACACGCTGGTGGGCCTGAACTATGCCTATTATGAGCCGCCGGGCGCGCAGATTCTGCATAACAATCCTTTGCTGGTGCGGTCGCATGATTTCTCCGGGTTTTCCATTGCGGGAGCGGAGCGACCGTGGGACACACCGCAACTGTTCGGCATCGGCATACCGGCGGGTGGAGGCGCTTATCTGATCGGGTCCTTGAGCGACCTGCCGTACGCGCTGGCGATGAGCGAGCAGGATTTTATCGCTCCGGCGAATGTGCAGGCATTGATCTGGAAAGAGGTGGTGCCGCATCTGCTGGTGAGCGCAACGCTTCCGCGGTGGTGGAACATCAGCAGCGATGAGCTGCATGCAGTGACGTTGTATCAGCGATCCGGAGAAGAGATGCTGACTGCTTCGATGAAGGACGAGGCGCTGCGGGAGAAGGTGTTGTTGATCCTTTCGGAACGCATGGATCCGCTGCGGCTGCAGCACACCGGGGATGCATTGCGCCAGGGAACGACTCCGATGCTGGCGGCCTCGGAGAGCTTCTATCTCGCCTCGGAGTTTCCCGAGCGCTATCCCCATGAAGACATGGCAGCACTGGGGCCGGAAAATCGCGCCCTGGCGACGCTGCGACGCGATGATCCGACGGACACAACACCAGCGAAGATTGCGCACGACTTCGGCACGCCGCATCCAACGATGGGACAGAACTATGCGCCGGAACTGCTGAACGGGAAGCCCTTCCCTGCTTCGGGAGGCGAAGAGAGCCGGCTGTTCGGGGAGTCATGCGAATCCACCAACTTGTATTGGGCAAGGCTTGCGGATGAGATGGGCTATGCGCCGGTGATGCTGAACTGGCTGATTCCTGAACTGACGCGGCGCATGGTGGCGAATATTTTTGCCACGGATTTTGAAGACTGGGCGGCAGTGCAGCGGGCCATGCAGGAAACAGGGACCGAATTTCGTCAGGGCAGGATTGCTTCACAGATGGCCACGAGCAGTTCGCCTGGACATTGAGGTAGTGCTGACGTATTTTCTGCCAGAACAGGATGCGAGGTCGCGGATTATGCGAAAGGGATATGCTGTACCGCTGCTGATGGGTTTAGCGCTTTGCTGCGGAGGCGTGAGAACGACAGCACAGTATGACGGACATATTTTGGTAAACGTGAATCTGGTGCAACTGAATGTCGCCGTCACCGATTCGAAGGGGCGGTACGTCAGCAACCTGAACCCGGAAGATTTCACCATCAGCGAAGACAAGATTCCGGAAAGGATGGCGACGTTTGAAGAAGGCAACGGACCGACGCGCAGCCTGACCGACATCGCTTCTGGCGCCGGGGTGCAGGGCGCGAAGCGGCCGCAGCAAGCTGCGGGACTGACGCCGGCAGCGAACACGTCGGGGAACGCAGGGATGATGCAGCTCAGCGGCGCGAATGTGTTCATCCTGTTCGATACGAGCAACTATATGTATCGAGGATTTGCGCTGGCGCAGGATTCGATTGCCGATTTTGTGCGCTCGCTGCAGGACGCGAACAAGATCGCATTTTATTCCTACAGCCGGGACCTTTCGCGCGCAGCGACGCTGACCGGCGACCGTGACACGGTGCTGCGCGGAGTGCGCAGCACGGTTGCGGGAGACGATGCCGCGCTTTACAACTCATTATTGCTGACCGTGAAGGACACGGCGCACTATACGGGACGCAAGGTGATCGTGGTGTTCTCCAACGGGCCGGACAACGCGAGCCTGGTGCCGCCGGAGGACGTGGCGGAACTGGCGCAGTCGACCGGAACGATCATCTACATGATCAGCACGCATGTGGCAGAGGACGAGCCAGTGTCCACTGCGGTGTTTGAGCGCATGACCAGGGCGACGGGAGGGAAAGCATACTTTGCGAAGAGCTGGAAGGACGAAGCGCGGGCGTTTACATCCATCCGCGATGACCTGGCGCATCTGTACACATTGACGTATTATCCGGCGCCAAACCAGAACCGCGGCTGGCGAAAGATTTCAGTGAAGCTGGTTGGCAAAGACCTGCAGAAGTATCGCGTGCGCACGCGCGATGGCTACCGACTGCTGCAGCAGGCACAGCTCTCGTCCGGGCTATTTACGACGGCAACGCCGCCAGATTCAAATTTGCAGTAGCAGTGCAACGCTAAAGACAGATCGCCGAGTCTAGCAATACTTAGCGCCACCATTCCGATCGCAGCTCCTGGCCGGCGATTACTTCTGACGGAGCGCCCGGCGTTGGCGACCACAGCTTGAGCCCGTCCACGGGCCAGATTTTCTCGATCGGCTGTCTCCAGGGATGCAGCGCCAGATCGAAGAGTCCCCAGTGAATCGGCATCAGCAGTCCTTGGCCGCCGAGTGCGCGAAAGGTGCGCACGGCGCCTTCCGGTCCCATGTGAATCTCAGACCATAAAGGGTTGGAAGCGCCGATCTCCAGCATGGCGAGGTCGAACGGTCCGAAGTGACTGCCGATTTCGCGGAAGCCTTCCCACTCGCCGGAGTCCGCACCGTAGTAGACGCGATGCGAAGGCCCGACGAGCGCAAAGGAAGCCCAGAGCGTCTGAAAGCGATTGAACAGGCTGCGGCCGGAAAAGTGCCGGGCAGGCAGTGCGGTGATTTGTATCGGCCCCACTCGCGTACTGTCCATCCAGTTCACCTCGATGCAGCGTGCAGGAGGCACGCCGAGTTGCTGCAGCAGTGCGCCGACTCCGAGAGGCGCGATCCATTGTGCGTTGGCAACAGCGGAAAGCTGCGATATGGCACGTATGCTTCCGGCGCCCAGGTGGTCGTAATGGTCGTGCGAAACGATCACGGCGTCGATCAGCGGAAGATCCTTCAGATCGAGAGGAGCGGGGAAGAACCGTTTGGGTCCGGCCCAGGTTGTGGGCGCGGCGCGCTCATCCCATACGGGATCCACCAGGATGCGAACTCCGTCTGTCTCCAGGATGGATGTGGCATGTCCCATCCAAGTGATGCGCAGTCCTGATCGCGGAGGTGTGCGATAGATTGCCGGGTCCGTGTGAAAGGGGCCAAGCGGCGAATGCGGCACTCGCGTCTTTGCTTCGAGAAAGAGCTTGGGCGCAACCTTGAACATCAGGGAGAAACCGCCCACTTTTGTCGGCACAGGATTAAGAAAGCGGCGGCGATCCCGCTGGGCAGGCTGAAGATGCATGGTCATTCGATGAGATTCGACGATAGCGGATTCCGACCAGAGATGGGTATGCCGTGAAGCAACCGCGATGCGAATGCCGGATTGCTTGAGAAAAGCGGCAGGTAAGGGGGTTCTGGTGCGCCCAGAGAGATTCGAACTCCCGACCTATTGCTCCGGAGGCAATCGCTCTATCCAGCTGAGCTATGGGCGCACTCTTGTGATTTTACATGAGGCGGCTGGGAGAGACTCAACGGGAGAAGACTGCGCCGTGGGGGGCGGCTGAGCCGGTCCATCCCTGGGGCCAGGAGCGATTGTCGAAGCTGAAGCCGGGCTGGTGGTCCTCGAGGTCGCGAAAGGAATCGTCAACCGCGAGTTTGCCGGTGGCCTGATCGAAGCGCACGAGATAGACGCGATGCACGCCCTCCGGCCCGGGCGTGACCACAATGCGGCTGGTGACAGCGTCCCATGCAGTCCAGTGTGCGGTGTAATCGCCGGGGAAGGAAACGCGTGACACTTCAACGGGCTTGCCGGGGTTGGCGATGTCGAGGGCCACGATGCCGTGAATGAGCGGCACGCTTTGGACGAGATAGTGGCCGACGATGGTGGGGACACCGCAGGCGCCTCCGGGAAATTGGTAGACGAAGTCGGCTTTGGGGTGTTCTGTCGCAATGCCGGTGACATGTTCGAGGCCGCAGGAGTAGGTCTGGACGAAGACGGAACCGTCGGGCGCCCGGCGAGGCTCCTCCGGATCGGTGTGACCGGTGAGCTGCGAGCTGGGTTGGAAGTAGTTGGTGCTGAGGAGCTTGAGGTCGGAGAGGCGCCAGACCTGATAGGTGCTGCCGGAGCGCTCATGCACATTCATGGATGAGTTGGTGGAGAGGGCGCGATCCATCTCCGGCAGAAGAACGACGCTGTACGGAGAATAGAAGACACCGGGATGGGTGGGGTCCGCAGCGGAGGCGCTGCGCAGGTAATGACCGTCCTGATCGAGTTCGACGAGACCTCCGCCATCGTGACCGCGCTGGAAGGTGGACAGCACGTGCTGATTGGGCAAGCGCAGGAAGGAGTGCGGATGCGTGTAGCCATCGATATCTGTGAATGAGCCGGCGATGCGGGGGTGCAGCGGATCGCGCAGCTCGAAGAGGAAGGTGCGGCCGGCATCGTGGTCGTTGGCGAAGAGGGTGCCGCCGGCAGGCATGACGTATTCGGTGTGATGTACGTAGCCGGTCTTCTGATCGGTATCGAGCGTGGTGAGGAGCTGGCCATAGTGCGGCGAGTCGGGGACAGCATCGATGACCGCGAGGAAGTCGGTGTGTTGTTGTGCGGCATCGCCTGCCCAGACAAAGAGATAGTGCGGCTTGTATGCAGGCGTTTGCGCGAACGAGGCGATCGCCAGAGCGGCAGCGGAGAGAAAAGCCAGCGAGCGACGAAGCATGCGTTCCTATCCGACGCGCGGGGGAACGCGAACCATGTGGCGTTTTGATGAGGCGAATTATATATCTGCGGCTTATGGTTTGACCGTCACGCCGAAGAGGGCGATGAGCAGTACAGCTTGTTCGGGGCTGATGATGAGACCTTCCATGCTGGCGGGCGTGCCGCGCATGCCGTCGATGCGGCAGTCGCGGATATCGACGCGAGCGAGTGTGGCCTGGGCAATGTCGGCGCGGGAGAGATCGGACTGCCGGAAGACGGCCGCGGTGAGGTCGGCGGCGTAGAGGTCTGCCTGGGTGAGATTGCAGTCCCCGAAGACGCAGTCCTGCAGGGCGGCCATGCGCATCATCGCGAGATCCATCCGGCATTCGCGGAAGAGCACGCTCTTCCATTGCGATTCATTGCAGATGGCGCCGGTGAGGCGGGCGCCGATAATCTCGACACGCTCAAAGGTGCTGCCGGTGCAATCGATGTTGGCGAGGTCGGAGTTCTCGATGCGGACGTCACTGAGCAGGAGCCGGCGGGCATTCGTATCGGCGAGTGAGACGTTTTTCAATGCGCAGCCGATGATGGAGACGCGTTGATCGCGGGTGCTGTGCAGCGGCGGGAGTTGGCCGGAGAATTGCGCGTCGTAGACAGATCCGGCGGCGAGTTGCGCGAGGAAGTTATCTTCGAGGCGGTCTGGGTCGATGCGCGGCGGGATGCGGCCCTTCTGCTTTGCGGACATGCTCCAAAGTATAGGAACCGCGTTCCTATGGATGCCAGGTCATATCCACTCGAACCGGAATTTCGTTTTTGATCGGCACGGTAAGAAAGGTCGGTGGTGTGATTTTGAAATCGGTGAGCGTGGCCGGAATAGTTCCGGTGATGCGGTGGGTGGCGCCGCTGATGGTCTGCTGGAAGGCGACGTTGGCGTAATGCGCTGTATTGCCGGCGAACTGCACTTCCAGATCGCACTTCACGGTCGGCTGCTGGAGATCAGTCTGCGGAAGGCGAAAGCGGACACTGACGACGGGAAACTCCGCGCCGCGCGTTGTCTGGAGCATATGAAGGTCGCGATTGGAATCGCCCGAGTCAAAGGACTTGACCGGCGCAGCGACGAGAAAGTCGCATTCTCCGGCGTGGCAGACGCCCTTGCCCCGCGCGGCGTGGCTAACACCATCGACTTCGTGGATGGGGTGCGACATGTGATAGGTGAGGGTGGAGTGATCGAGACTCCACTGCTGGTCCGACTGACCGGTTTGCGCGAGCAGCGGAGCGACAAGGAGAAGAGCGATAAGCGGAATTCTGCGCATGTGCAGATCAGAGTTTCACTGAGCCGAAATGGATCGGCCAGGAGACGGCGACGATGGCGGCGCCGTAGGCCGCAACCGTCGTCCAGGCAACCGCGGCGTGCGCCGATGCGATGCCGTGAACCTTCTCGCCATTGTTGGCCTGGTTGAAGGCCATGGCGCCGAGCATCGGCGTGAGGACCATGCCGGGCGCGTGCACATAGATCAGGTACTTGTGCCATTTGATGCCGCCCCGCGCGGGCGCCTCAGAGATCTTGGGTGCGCGAATGGCATAGGAAGCAGTGAAGGCATACATGGTGACGGACGCTGCGCCAAACGCGACATGAATATCACGTCCGACAGCGTTGTCTTTGCCTTTGTGGACGTCTGGCGGCGCTGCGGCGGAGCTGATGCAGGCGCCGGCGAGCGGAACCAGCGTGATGAGGCCGAGCCGCTGATGGATGCGGAGTATGCGCGTATGACGGTCGAGTCGCGCCTGCAAATCGGGATCCGGCTTGGTTGCGGAAGGCGAGAGCCCGAGATCGCCGAGAGAAGGCGGCGCGGGCGCCTGTTGCGTCTGGCCGGATGGCTTAGGAAGGGTGGACCTGGCCGGGGGCGGGTCGGTTTGCTGCGGATCAGCTGCTGAGCTGCCG
>DASVAI010000473.1:0-10246 GCA_036376445.1 Acidobacteriaceae bacterium | reverse complement strand
GCCGCAGACAAGCTGCTTTCCAATGGGATCCTCGTTTCCGAAGGACTGGTGGGCCAATTTCGCGCTGATGACCACCACGGGTTGCGATCCGTACGTATCCGCCGCGGTGACACCCCTGCCTCGAAGCAGCGGAATGTGCATAGCTTTGAAATATCCCGGCCCCGCCAGGCTGAAAATCGCCCACGGTGAGCCGCTCTGGCCCATGTTCTGTCCCTTGTCGGGAATCGCGTAGTTGCCATTCGACCCGTCATCGCCCGCCGGCAGACCCCAGGCCTCGACAGCCGATTCGACCCCGGGCAGCGCGCCCAATTGGGCTGTCAGCACAGCGAGCTGAGTAACCCGCTTCTGCTGGTCGGGAAGTCCATGAGCAGGTGCATCCACGCTCACCACCAGCCGGTTGTCTGCAGCGAAGCCCAGCGAAACATGGCGGATGTGGTCGATCGTGCGTAGCAGCAGCCCCGCAGTCGTTACCAGCAGAAAGCTCAGTCCAATCTCGGCTGCAAGCAATCCCCTTCGCCATGATGTCGAACTGTGGTCCGTGCTACCGGATCGAGTGCCGCGGCTCAGCGCCGCAGCGGGATCGCGCCGCGCCGCCCACCAGCATGGCAAGGTCGAGCTCAGTAGCGTGACTACAACTGCAAGCAGAAGGCAGAAGCCCAGCAGCCGCGGATCGGGCGACGCGTTCATGGCACGGGGAAGCTCGGATGCCAAAAGGCGCATCAGCAGCTTCGTGGCTGGAATCGAAAGCAGCAGTCCTGCGAGGCCACCGAGACACGACACCACGCCTGCTTCGATCAGCACCGAACTCACAATGCGTGTGCGGGTTGCGCCGAGAGCGCTACGCACCGCCAGCGCATGTGCCTGCGCCGAGATCCGCACCAGCTGCAGATGTGCCACATTCGCGCAGGCGATCAACAGCAGCACGCCGACCGCCGCCAGCCACAGCCACAGCGATGTACGTACATCGCCCGTCAACGCATCGCGCAATGGTAAGATGCGCAAACTGACATGCGCATGGCTCGCCGGAAACTGCTTTGCCAGCCGCCCCGAAAGCGCATCGAGCTGTAACTGGGCCTGCTCCACCTTCAGCTCATCGTGCAGTAGTGCAACGGCACGCCAGTTGTAGGAATCACGACTGGCGCTATCCGCTGGCACTGCAGGCGATCCGAACCATACACTCGTCTTCTGCGGAAAGTCGAAGCCGCGCGGCATCACTCCGACTACTTCGTATGACTCGCCTTCCACTTTGACCAGCTTGCCCACCGCCGTATCCACACCGCCCAGTTCTGCATCGGCAAAGGCTTCGCTGACCAGCGCCTCATGTGCCCCATCGGCTGCGCGGAAAAATGTGCCACGCACCGGCTGCACACCAAACACCTCTGGGAAACGAGGGCTCGCGATCGCGACATGCGTGAAGGTGGCGTGATCCGGCAGCTGCACTCCCGATTCGAAAAATGCATAATAGGCCGCGGTGGAAAAGGCGCTCTGTGCCCGCAGGTCCATGTAATCGCCACCGGGCACGCGCGGAATCTGGTGCTGGCGGTCGGTAAACAGCGTTTCCAGCGCGACAATGCGGTCCGCATGGCGATACGGCAACTGCTTTAGCAACATCTGTTCCACCACGCTGAAGACCGCCGTGGTCGCGCCGATGCCGAGCGCCAGCGTCAGGATGGCGGTCACTGCAAACCCCGGATTGCGCCGAAGCTGTCGCAATGCGTAGCGAAGATCCTGGATCACCTGCATGGCCGCCTCCTATTCATTGCGCAACGCCTCCACCGGTTCAATGGAAGCCGCGCGCCGCGCCGGCAGTCGCGCCGCCAAAACGGCCGCGGCCATCAGGGTGAGGAATGCATAGCTCAGAATCAGCGGGTTGTAGCTGCTGACGTTATAGAGATGCGCCGCCATCAGCCGTCCCAGTACAAGCGCCAGCGGTATTCCGAGCACGAGCCCCACCAGGACCTGTCCCAGCGCATGCTTCAGCACATCGCGCAGCACATCGCCGCGATTCGCCCCCAGCGCCATGCGAATCCCAACCTCCGGTGTCCGCCGGTCCACGGTATATGCGGTCACGCCATAAATGCCGATGGCCGCAAGCAGCAGAGCGAGCAGGCCAAACGCCGCCGTAAGCCCGGCAAGCATCTGGGGCTCGGTAAAGTTTGAATTCACCTGCGTCTGGAACGAATCAATTCGCGTGATGGGAACCGTGGGATCGATATCGCCGATCCCCTTGCGCAGTGCGGCCGCCATCTCCGCTTCCCCGCCCTGGTAGTGCACCACGATGTCCTTTGGGAAGCGCACTCGCTCCGCGCCTACGCGATCCTGTTCCTTGAATATCTCCGGAGGCTGCGCCAGCGGCATGAAAACCATCGGCAGCTGCGGCTGATCCGGGTCTTCGTATTTCGTGTCGTCCACCACGCCGACAATCTCAAACTCGTTCGGATCCTTCGCATCCAGGCCGAAGTGCGCGCCCAGCGGCGGCTTGTCTTTGAGGAAATGCGCAACGAATGCCTGGTTGACGACCGCAATGCGCCGCGTCGCTGCTGTATCCGCATGGGAAATCCCACGGCCCAGCAGCACATGCGTGCCCACCGCTGAGAAATATCCAGGGCTCACGTAATCGAACGTTGTTCGGTAATAGTTGTTTGTGAACTCCGGAGGAGGTGGCGGGGTGCCGGGAAGATAGGTCAGGTTGTGCCAGCCATCACCGGAAAGCGGACTGAAGTTCGCATAGCCAAGATCGATGACACCCGGCGTCTGCCGCAGTTGCGTATCGAACTTGCGCTCCAACTCTGCAAGCCGAGTGATATCGTAGTTCGCCGCGACCGGATTGAATCCAATCACCAGCCGCCCGGAGGTCGCAAGATGCAGGTTTTGATGCTCCAGCGCGCGCAGGCTCAGCGTGAGCAGTCCGGCCGTCGAAAGCAGCGCCAACGAGAGCGCCGCCTGCAGCACCACCAGCGCCTTCTGCGGCCATGCTGCCTTGTCCCCTGCTGTCCGGCTCGCGCCACGGATCGCTTCAATGGGATCGAAGTGCGACGTAATCCACGCCGGCACGCAGCCGAATAGGACCGCAGCAATCACCGCCGCCACAAGCGCGAACCCGAATACCGGCCAGGAAATCGATGTAGAAATTGGCGAGGACTGCGCTCTCGCTCCCGCCAGCACCATGGCGAGAATCGCGCGCGAGCCGTAAACCGAAAGCAGCAGAGCGACAGCGCTTCCGGCAAGCCCAATCACCGCGCTCTCAATCAAGGTCTGCCGGATAAGCCGCCTGCGCTGTGCTCCCAGTGCCAGGCAGATCGCCGTCTGCTGCCGCCGCGCCATGCCGCGCACCAGCATCAGATTCGCCAGGTTCGCGCACACGATCAGCAGCACGAATCCGGCAATCATCAACAGTAATTGCAGTCCCGATGCATAGGTGCGGCGCAAATCGCTGATTCCCGTCGCTGCCGGTATCCACTCCGTGCGTTGCTGACCAATGGCCGCACTCTGTCCGGGGTTGAGCGTCTCCAGGTGTGCGCGCATCCATCCCTGAAGCAATCCGCTAGTGGCCGCGTCAATACCCGCCGGCTTCGCGCCTGCCTCCGCGCGGCCAATCAGGTACAGCCAGTATTCGCTCGGGTGGTCCATCGCGTCGATGTTGGTGAGCATCGGCTCGAAGGCCAGCGGCGCCCACACGTCCGGCGTGTCCGTATCCAGCCGCGTGCCGAAGAATCCCGCCGGCATGATGCCAACTATGGTCATCGCGCGGTTGTTCACCATCAGCGTCGACCCAACCGTGTCCGCAGCTCCGCCGAAGCGCCGCTGCCACAGGTTGTAGCTGAGCACCACGCGCGGCTGCGCACCGCGCTCGTCATCGGAGGGCTGAAGCGCGCGCCCCTGCGCTGCCGTCACACCTAGCGTAGAGAAGTAATTTCCGGAGACGAACTGGATCCGCGCCGGCTCGGCGGCCTCGGCGCTCCGCTCAGGCCGAATGCCCACCGGCCGCTCTCCTGCCTCGACCGCAGCCATGCTGGCAAAACCCTTGAGGTGACTGCGGAAATCCCGGTACTGGTCGTAGGAAAAGAGACTCCAGTCGCCGAACAGGCTCCCGTGGTTGTAACAGCAGTCGTAACTTGCTCCCAGCTTGTAAAGCTGCTCCGGTGCCTCGACCGGCAAGGGCCGCAGCATCACCTGATCAATCAGCGTGAAGATCGCGGTGGTCGCGCCGACGCCCAGCGCCAATGTGAAGATCGCGGTCAGGGCAAAGCCGGGTGTGCGCCAGAGCCGGCGCAATGCGTAGCGAAGATCCTGGATCACCTGCACGACCGCCTCCTTCCCTGGTTTGTTTCCATGCCGCTGCCGCTACTCCATCCGCAGCGCAACCATCGGCTCAATCGATGCCGCGCGCCGCGCCGGCACCAGCGCAGCCACAGTCGCCGCCAGCGATAGCATCACCAGCGTCACCACGGCGACCGGCACATCGAACGCGCCCACGCCATACAGCCGCTGTGCCATGAACTTGCCTGCCGCATAGGCCAGCGGCACTCCGATCGCCAGGCCGATCACGCAATTCGCGAGCGCGCGCCGCAGCACATCGCGCAGGATACTCGTGCGGTCTGCGCCCAGCGCCATGCGCACCCCGATCTCGCCCGTGCGCCGCTCCACCGAGTACGCCGTCACGCCGTAGAGCCCGATCGATGCCAGCACTAGCGCCACAAGCCCGAAGAGCGACGTCAGCCGCGCCAGGAGCTCATCCTGATTGAAGTTCGTGGATATCTGATACGCAAAGGTATGGAAGTACTGCGGCGTCAAGATCGGGTTCACGTCCGCGAAGGCGCGGCGCGTCTCCGCCTCGACCGTCGCCGGTGTCGAGTTCTTTACGTACAGCACGACTTGTCCGGCATAATGCCCCAGCCCCTCAAATGGCTTGTACTGCGGCTTAAAGACTTCCGACTTCTGCGCAAACGGGATATAGAACATTGGCGGCGGCAGCACGTTTGGGTCCTGGTGTTTCGTGTTTTCCACAATGCCGACAATCTCAAACTCCGAGCGCAATTCCTTTTCCTGTCCGAAGTGCTTTCCAATCGCATTGCCATGGAAGTAGCGGTCGGCGAAGATCTGGTTCACGATCGCGACCCTGCGCGTCTGGTTGTTGTCGCCGTCGGTGAAGAACCGGCCGGTGTGCAGCTTCGCACCGATGGCGTCAAAGTACTCTGGACTGATACGTATATACGTTGCGACATACCAATTGCTGTCCGGCTGCGGATCAGGCTGCCCCGGAATGAAAATGCCGCCATTCCAGTTATCGTGGCTCAGCGGTGTATAGAGCGCGAACGCCGCCTTCTGCGCGCCCGGAATCTGCATCAGCCGGTCGTGCAGCTTGCGATACAGATCGTCGGTCTGCTCGGGCTTGTAACCCGCAAGAAACGGATCGATGCCGACAATGTAACGGTCCTTCGTCTGGAAGCCGAAGTCCTGCTTCTCCAGGTTGCTCAGGCTGCGCAACAGCAGCCCCGCCGCGCACAGCAGCACCACGGAAAGCGCCGCCTGCGTAATCACCAGCACGCGCTGCACCGCGGAACTCGAATCCTTCATCGTGCGCGAGGTGCCGCGAATTGCCGATGCGGGATCGGTCTTCGTCGCGACCCACGCCGGAATGACGGCGCACAGCACCGCCGTCACCAGAGCGGCCAACGCAGCAAAACCCAGTACCGGCAGCGAAGGATTCACATTCACCGGCACATAATCCGAGCCGCGGAAGGCAAGGCTCAACACCGAATGCGCCACGCCGAATGCGATCGCCACTGCTCCAGCGGCGCCGATCAGCGCCAGCAGAATGCTCGATATCATCGCCTGCCGCACCAACTGCGCGCGGGTCGCGCCCAGCGCAATCCGCACCGCCTGCTGCTGCCGTTCCGCCGTCGCCCGCACCAGCAGCAGATTCGCCACGTTCGCACACACAATCAGCAACACGAATGCCGCTGCCCACATCAGCAGCTTCAGTCCGCGGCTGTAGTTGTCGGCAATCGTGTTCACGCCCGCTCTGGCCGAGGAGAGCTGGGTCTTCTGCTTGTCAATCTGCGCGCGCTCCGCGGTCGTCAGCGTGTCCCGGCCGCGCAGCCACTGGCGCAGTTCCAGATTCAGTTGCGCATTTACGTTGTCGATGCTTGCGGCCGGCGACAGCCGCCCAACCACATCCAGCCAGTGCGAGTCCGGATGATGCGTGTGCGCCGCATCCGCTCCTACGAACTTTGCTTCCTGGTTCAGCGCCAGCCACAGCTCCGGCGGATCGGTCTGCACGATCTCGCCTTTGTACTCCGGCGCCGTCACGCCCACGATCGTCACCACCACGTTGTTCATCGTGAAGTTCGCGCCGATGATGTGCGGATCGAGCCCGAAACGACGCTGCCATGTCCGGTAGCTGATCACTGCGATCGGCGGCGCGCCTTCCGTATCGTCAGAAGGCTGAATCGGACGTCCCAGCGCGAGCGGCACGCCGAGCGTCGAGAACTCGTTGCCCGCAACGAAGCGCCCGGAGAGCGTGATCGGCGGCTGCGAGTCGCCCACACGCCTGGTCAGCAGCGAAGTCGTGAATGACTGGAAGGCCGTCAGGCTCTCAAAGCCCTTGGTGTGATCGCGGAAGTAGAGGTAGAGATCGTTAGAGAAGATCTCCCAGGTATCCCCCTGCATGCCGCCGTAGTTGCAGCAGGTGGGTTCCTTGCCCACCATATAAAGCTGCGAGGCATGCTGCACCGGCAGCGCCTTCAGCATCGTGTTGTAGATCAGAGTGAAGATTGCCGTTGTGGCGCCCAGGCCAAGCGCGAGGGTCAGCGCCGCCGTGATGGCGAAGCCGGGGCTGCGACGGAACTGCCGTAAAGCGTACTGCACGTCCTTCAGCAATTTCCCCATCGCAGATCCCCTTCTCAAATCAAGTCATCTTTGGACACACGTCGGCCTCGTCCTCACGCTTCGATAGTGCGGCGAGGTCTACTCGACCTGCAGCAACTGCTCGGGCGACAGCTCGCCTTCCGCAATCACCTTGCCGTCGAACAGGTGCACCTGTCTCTCGGCATGCCGGGCAAAGCGCGGATCGTGCGTCACCATACAGATGGTCGCGCCTTCCTTGTGCAGCTCGGAGAGCAGCTCCATCACCGCCTCGCCGTTCTTCGAGTCCAGGTTTCCCGTAGGCTCGTCGGCCAGCAGGATGGAAGGAGATCCCGCCAGCGCTCGCGCCACGGCGACACGCTGCTGTTGACCGCCGGAGAGTTGCGACGGATAGTGGCGCATGCGGTGCGCCATCCCGACCCGCTCCAGCGACTCCTGCACGCGGCGTTTGCGGTCTGCCGCCGGCATGCCCGAGCGATAGGTCAGCGGAAGCTCCACATTTTCGGCCACCGTGAGGTCGCCGATCAGGTTGAAGCTCTGGAAGATGAAGCCGATCTCCTGGTTGCGGATGCGCGAGCGCTCGGCAAAGCTCAGGTTCTCCACCGGCTTGCTGTTGAGCTGGTAGCGCCCCGCGGTCGGCGTGTCGAGCAGCCCGATGATCGAGAGCAGCGTCGACTTGCCGCAACCCGACGGGCCGGACATGGCGACATAATCGCCGCGCATGATCGCCAGATGCACGCCCGAGAGCGCATGCGTTTCGATCTCGTCGGTGTAAAAGACCTTGGTCAGCGCTTCGATCTGTATCAGTGGCTGTGCTGTTTCGTCCATAGTTGGCCTCGTGTTCCCCTTCCTGATTCGGTTAGTTACTCCAGCCGGATGCGGTCCACCTGGTCGTAACGCGACATGTCAGACAGAATGACGGTATCCCCTTCGTTGAGCCCGCTGATCACCTGAATGGCGTTCACCGATGCGCGTCCTACTTTCACCTGGACACGATTCGCGTACTTGCCGTCGGGCGTCAGCTTGAACAGGCTGATGGTCGAGTCTTCATTGCCGAAAGCGGGCCGCCCGACATAGAGCACATCATGCAGCCGCTCCAGGTCGATCTGCCCATCCACGCTCAGGTCCGGCCGCTCACCCTCGATAAAGCCGTCCAACGCTACGTCTACAGTGACCGTGCCGTTGTGCACACCAGGATCGATACGCGTTACGTGGCCATTCACGATCCCGTTGTGCGTATCGACTGCGGCCGGCTGGTTGAGCCGGATATCGCGCGCCTGTGTCTCGGGAATGTTCAATGCTGCCTTTAACTGCTGCGGCTGAACCACCTTCGCGAGCATGGTACCTGGAGTTACTTCTTGTCCCACGGCGACCGGCAGCGCGGTTGTGCCGATGTCGTTCAGCACGCCCTTAATGCCTGCTCTCACTTTCAATGCATCCAGTTGCTGCTGTTTGAGCTGGTACATCGCGCGCGCCTGATCCACCTTGGCCTGAGCTACAGCAAGTTGCGTCTCCAGGGCCTTCTCGTTGATGGATACGACGTTCTGCTGCATTTGGTTCTGGGTAGTTAGCCCTTCGGCGGTACTTTTTGAGGCCTGGGCTTGCATGCCGGAGATAACGCCCAACTTGTAGAGTTCTTCGTCCGTGGTCGCCTGCCGCTTGGCGGTCTCATAGGACGCATTCGTGGTTGCCGCGGTCGCCTTCTGCGTGGAGAGCGTGCTCTGCAACTGCACCTGGGTGTTCTTCAGATCGGCTTCTGCCGATGCCAGCGCCAGCTTCGCGTCCATCGCCTGCTGTGTGACGGTGGGATCGCTCAATTCCATGATGACGGTGTCCGCGTTCACATTCGATCCCGGCAGCACCAGGATGCGGGTCACCGTCGCATTCGTCTGCGCGGCAATTTGCCGGATCGAATCTTCGCGGGGCACCAGCGTACCGTTGCCGCGCACCTGGCGGATCAGGTTCCCGCGCTTCACGGTGTCGGTCCAGATCGCGCTCCGCTCCTGTGTCGGCGCGGCCGGCTTCAGCCGCATCACGGCAAAAGTGACGCCGGCAAGGACGAGGATGCCTACCGCAATGGTGAGAATGCGGCGGCGGGTCTTCTTGGCTTTGATATCGGGGCGAGCTATGTCCATCGATAGTTTCCTGATGCACTTGCCAGTCCAACAGGCGAGTGCAGTCTAAATGCCTGAAAAGAGACGCCCATAACGGCTCCGGGAGTGGGTGGCGCAGACAAAGGGATGTCCGGTGGCGTGGGGTTTGTGTCCGTTTCCGGACATGTTGACGAATAGGGTACTACTACAAAGGATTTATTTTCGAAACGGACAACTTTGGAGAAAATCGCCCACATTGGAGCGAACATGCAAGCCATCTCTGCCACCGATGCGACGCTGAACCTGACCGCACTGCTCAACCGGGCCCAGCAGGAACCCCTGATGATCCGGCGCAATCAGCGCGATGTCGCCGTCATGCTCTCCGCCGCCGAATACCTGCGGCTCAGCAAGCGCCCGTCTGCCTCAGTCCGGCCGGCCGCCATCGATTCCCGGCTCGCCGCGACTCTTGATGCGTGCGATTAGGACGCCTGCGACTATGACGGGTGCGAGGCTCATATCGTTACTTCGACCGGAGCCGTCTCGCACAGCGAGACCCGCGTAGCGGAGAACCCTGCTTTCTTCTGCAACGAGTTGCTGCCACCAGGAAAAAGGCCGGAGCTAAGCTCCGGCCTTCTCATTGTTTACCCAATCGGCTAAGCCCGCGCCGGATCGCCCCGCTCTGTATCCAGCCCCAGCTCCGCGAAGGCCTTCTCCGCCTTCGCCGCATCGAACTTGCCCTCGCGCGCCAGCCGCGAAAGCGCTGCTCCCGCAATCGCCTCTGCGCTCACCTCAAAGTGATGCCGTAGATGCTCGCGGTTATCGCTGCGCCCGAAGCCGTCCGTCCCCAGCGAAACCAGACGTTCCCTGAGCCATGGCGCTAGCTGGTCCGGTACCGCCTTCATGTAGTCGGTTGCCGCCACGATCGGCCCGGCCGCATCGCCCAGCGCCGTCACGATGTATGGCTGCTTCTCCTTCTGCGAAGGATGCAGGCGGTTCCAGCGCTCTACGGCCAAAGCATCCCGCCGCAGCTCGTTGTAGCTGGTCACGCTCCACAGATCCGCCGCGACGTTATACTTCTCCGCCAGAATCCCCTGCGCCTTCAGCGCTTCAGGGAAGATCGAACCGCTGCCGAACAACTGCACTCTCGCCTTCGCCTTCGCCAGATCCGATTTCCCAAAAAGATAGATGCCCTTGAGAATCCCCTCTTCGCAACCTTCCGGCATAGCCGCCTGCGGATACGTTTCGTTATAGAGCGTCAGGTAATAGAAGAGATCTTCGCGGTTCTC